>JAHCKF010000076.1 GCA_026125925.1 Pseudolabrys sp. | reverse complement strand
ATTGGTAGGGCGGCAGGTCGAGATTCCGCGGCGCGGGGCCTTTGCGGATGCGCCCTGCGGTGTCGTACTGCGAACCGTGGCAGGGGCAGAACCAGCCGTCATACTCGCCTTCGTGGGCGATCGGGATACAGCCGAGGTGGGTGCAGATGCCGATGACGACGAGCCAGGGCTCATGGCCCGGCTTGGTGCGCTGGGCGTCGGTCTGCGGGTCCGGAAGCGTGGCGACGTCGACGTTTTTCGCCTCGTCGATTTCCTTCTGGGTGCGGTGGAAGATGAAGATCGGCTTCGACCGCCAGAACACCTTGATGATCTGACCGTCGGCGATCGGCGCCAGATCGACCTCGATCGGCGCGCCGGCCGCGATGGTCGAGGCATCCGGATTCATCTGGGTGATCAGCGGCACCAGTGTCGCTGCTGCGCCAACGGCGGCAACTGAACCTGTAGCGATGTAAAGAAAATCGCGGCGCGAGTGCTCCGCAGAAGGCACGGTCGTCACGTCTGAACCCTCTCCCCCGGCTTGGTTTTCCGCCCGTGGTCGGAGCCTCCGGGAAGGACTTCCCTGAAAGCTGCGGGGCGGACCGGCATCGCGCGCCCCCCAATTGTGGCAGCACGGCGATTTCGAAGCGTTCTATTGGCACCCTTGTGGTGCGAGTGCAAGCCCGCTATCGGGCCAGCCGGGGGGCCCTGCACAAATCGTTCGCCCAGAGTGGTTTAGGCCCGGCCAAAGGCTCAATCCAGGCAAGGTCCGACCGATGCGGCTCGCGCTTTACGAACCCGATATCCCGCAGAATACCGGCACGATTCTGCGGGCCTGCGCCTGTCTCGGTATCGAGGCGCACATCATCGAGCCGGCCGGCTTTCCGGTGACCGACCGCGCCTTCCGGCGGGCCGGCATGGACTATCTCGACCACCTGACGATCGCCCGCCACGCGTCCTTCGCCGACTTCCAGGACTGGCGTCGCCGCGAGGGCCTCGCCCTCGTCCTCATGACGACCGCGGCCGAGACCTCCTACCTCGACCACCGCTTTACCGACGGCCAGATCGTCATGGTCGGCCGCGAGAGCGCCGGGGTTCCGGAAGCCGTGCACCAGGCCGCCGACGTCCGCCTGCGCATCCCGATCCGGGAGGGCTTTCGCTCGCTCAATATCGCGGTGGCAACCGCCATGGTCGCCGGCGAGGTGCTGCGCCAGGCGGGTGCGCCGACGGCCTGATCACCCGCGGCCCTTGCCGCAAGCTGTATATGATCTTAATATACAGAAATGATCGACCTGACCGCCATCGAGGGTTTCGATTGGGATGACGGGAACTCACGAAAGAGCCTCGAAAAGCACCGCGTGACGCAGGCAGAGGCAGAGCAGGTCTTCAGCAGCGAGGTTCTGCTGGCCGAAGACCTCAAACACAGCCAGGACGAGGCCAGATATCAGGCGCTCGGGTCGACGGCCGATGGACGATTGCTGCACGTCACATTCACGCTACGCGACGAGAGCAGGAAAATCCGCGTTATTTCCGCCCGCGACATGCACCGCAAGGAGCGAGCTTATTATGAGCAAGAGCCCTAAGCAGATTCCCAAATTCCGCACCGAAGCGGCGGAACGGAAATTCTGGGAGACGCACGACTCCGCCGACTACGTCGACTGGAGCAAGGCGCAGCGCGTCCGGTTTCCAAATCTGAAATTATCGACCACGACCATTTCGCTGCGTATGCCACAGGGCACCCTCGATCGCATCAAGGTCGCGGCCAACCGTCGCGACGTCCCCTACCAGTCGCTGATCAAGGTCTGGCTGGAAGAAAAGCTGAAAGAAGAAGCGTGACCAGGACAGCCACCCTCGACGAGCAAAAAGCGAAGGCCCGCGCCTGGTTCGAAAACCTGCGCGATGAGATCTGCGCGAGCCTCGAAGCGCTCGAAGACGCCCTGCCCGCCTCGGCACCGTTCTCCGATCGCGCGCCGGGCCGCTTTGTGCGCACGCCGTGGCAGCGCACCGACCACACCGGTTCACCGGGCGGCGGCGGCGTCATGTCGATGATGCGCGGCCGCGTGTTCGAGAAGGTCGGCGTGCATTGCTCGACGGTGCATGGCGAATTCGCGCCGGAGTTTCGCAGCCAGATTCCCGGCGCCGCCGACAATCCCAATTTCTGGGCCTCCGGCATTTCGCTGATCGCGCATCCGCAGAACCCGCATGTTCCGGCGGTGCACATGAACACCCGCTTCGTCGTCACGTCGAAGGCCTGGTTCGGCGGCGGCGCCGACCTGACGCCGGTGCTCGATGCGCGGCGGCGCCAAGACGATGCGGACACCGTCGCGTTTCATGCCGCGATGCAGGCGCCGTGCGACGCGCATGCGCCGATTTCCGACTACGCCAAATTCAAGGCCTGGTGCGACGAGTATTTTCACCTCAAGCACCGCAACGAACCGCGCGGCATCGGCGGCATCTTCTACGATTATCTGGAGAGCGACTGGGACGCGACCTTCGCCTTCACGCAGGATGTCGGCCGCGCCTTCCGCGACATCTATCCGAAGCTGGTCGAGACGAATTTCACGACGCCGTGGACCGCGGCCGACCGCGATGAGCAGCTCGTGCGCCGCGGCCGCTATGTCGAGTTCAACCTGCTGTACGACCGCGGCACGATCTTCGGACTGAAGACCGGCGGCAATGTCGAGTCGATCCTGTCGTCGATGCCGCCCGTTGTGAAGTGGCCGTAAGAGTTAGCGGAACGCCGACGCGATCATCACGCCGCCGCCGAGCAATACGACGAAGTCGAGGATTGCGGTGTGCACATGCACCGGCATGTGCTTGACGATGAAGCGCGACAGATGCGCGCCCGGCATCGAGACCAGGCCGGTGAGCAGCGCCAGCGCGATCACTTGCGGCGTCAGCACGCCGTTGAACCCGAACACCGAGACTTTGACGATGCCGATGCCGATCGAGACCATGGCGTCGGTGGCGATGACCGCCGCGCCTTCGAGGCCGACCGCCATCAGCAGAGACAGCATGATGACGCCGGAGCCCGAGGTGCCGCCGACCAGCACGCCGTACCCGACCGAACCGACGGCAAGGCCGCGATCGTCGATGCGGAAATTGCGCCGGCGCGCCAGTCGGCGCAGCGGCACGCTCGCTATCAGCATGGCGCCGATGACGATAGCGGCGCCTTTCCCGGTGAGTTGCGAATAGCCCCAGGCGCCGAGCACGCAGGTCGGCAACGCGGCGACCACCGCAATCAGCGCGCGGCGACGGTCTAGATGCTGGAAGTAGGCCGAGACGCGGCCGAAATTGTTGAACAGCGCGGCAAGCCCGATGATCGGCACGACCGGCGCGGCGCCGACCATCGGCACCAGCACCAGCGGCATCAGGGCGCCGCTGCCGTAGCCGGAAATGCCGCCGATGATGCCGGCCAGCAAGGCGACGATGGCGACGAGCAGAAGCTGCGCCAGCGAAATGTCTGCGAAGCCGGAGAGTAAATGCATGATCCAGGCGCTGCGTGCCCGCTCGGCCGCTTTAGGTCAAGGCCGAGCCTGTCACCGCCATGACTTTATCGCGCGGCTTTCAGATCGGCGGGAGAGATCAGCACGCTGAAGTGCTGGCACCAGATCACGACGCTCTGATATTTCGACAGATCGACGCCGTCCGGGATTGGATAGCGTTGACTGCCCTTGAAGGCACGCAGGCCGCCGAGATCGACGAACATCGTCTCCTTGACGTCGGCCTCGGTACGCACATTCGCCTTCGGCACCAGATAAACGTGAAAGGCCGGCCCCGGGCCAACCTCGAAATCGGGCTCAAGAAAGACGGCACGTCGATAGACGCTGACCTTGCCCTTGCCATAGTGGATCGGGTCGGACGGATTGGCGTGAATGAAGGTGCCGGTCGCGACAAGCGCCGCGCGGTCCGCCTCGGTAATCTGCTCTGCCGCGGGCGGCGGCGGAAACACGAAGGGAAAAAGAAAGAAACCGAGCGCGACGCCGAAGCCGGTGCCGAGAATTCCACCCAGCAGAAAAATCGCAAGACCCCGCCAGATGCTGCGCATGGGCGCTCCCCCTCGTATTCGTCTCATGCCGACGATAAAGAGCGTCTCCTTCAACTGGGAAACACATGGTCGTTATCAGCCGGGCCGCTATCTGTTCGGTCTCGGCCAGGCTGGCGCGGACGCGTGCTCAATCGGCGCTGGGCAGCCGCCGCATCGTGAACTCGATCTCGTCATCCGCGAGCACACGCCAGGACTCGACCTCCGTCATGTAGGCGGCTTTCGGATAACGCTCGAAGAACGCCCGCGCCTTGGCGCGCGCTTGCTCGCGCGGCAGCCGGAAGGTCTCGCGGCGATAGGCATCGCGCGCCGGCGCACGGCTGTCCCGGCTGCGGGCCAGCCGGCGGGCGACATCGCGGGGCGTGTCATGACGCGGCATGGTTCAAGAATCGGGCTGCCGAACGGCAAGTTCAAGGTGCCCGGCGCGGCCGCGAACGCCATTTCTCAGAGTAACACGTTACTACCTGTGTAGCGCGGTCGTATCAAATTACCCTATTAAGTTGCAGAGACGCAACAGCGTCCGAAATTGTCGCGCTCTCACCCGCTTTACGGGCTTCCCCGGATTGAGGCTCTCCCGCCGATGGGCCTAGCTTCTTTTCACAGTTGGAATACGGGGATTTGGATACCTCCGATCCCGCGAGCGAAACCGAAAACGCGTCGTGCACGCGTGAAGTCGCAAGGAGGATGAGATGCGTCGTCTTGCTGTGGCGTTGTTGGGCGCTACGCTTCTGGGTGGAGTGTCCGCAAATGCGGCCGACATGCCGGTCAAGGGCCCCGTCTACAAAGCGCCGCCAATGGTCATGTACAATTGGAGCGGCTGCTACATCGGCGCTCACGCCGGCGCAGGCTGGTCGCGGACGGAATGGACCAACACCGCCGACACCACCGCGTTCGGCGACTTGCTGCCGGGTGAAGGTTTCTCGCAAACCAAAAGCGGCTTCGTCGGTGGCGGCCAGATCGGCTGCAATTACCAGGTCAACCAGTTCGTGTTCGGTATCGAAGGCACTTTCGCCGGCAGCAGCATCAAGGGCACTCTGAACAATACCACGTTCGGCGCCGGCGATGACGTCTTCGAAAACAAGATCACCAGCATCGCCACCGTCACCGGCCGCATCGGCTACGCCTTCAACAACTGGCTGCCCTACATCAAGGGCGGTTATGCCGGCGCCAACAACAAGTTCAGCGTCTCGGACTCGGTCGGCATCACCGGCTCCGGCAGCGAGAGCAAGTGGCACAACGGCTGGACCATCGGCGGCGGCCTCGAATATGGCCTGACGCAGAACTGGATCATCGGCCTCGAATACAACTACATCGGCCTGCAGACGAAGAACTACAACGTCGCGGGCGGTGCCGCGGGCGTTTACACCTTCGACGTCAAGCCGCGCATCCACGAATTGCTGGCGCGCATCTCGTATAAGTTCTAGCCCGCAAGGCCCATCGACAAAACAACAAAGCCCCGGAGCGATCCGGGGCTTTTTCTTTGCCGATTGCCGATCACCCGGCCACGGCGCGATCGGCAATCGCCTCCAGCGCCGCCCGATCCTGCGGAAAATCCGCTTCGATCCACGCCTCTTCCGCGACGCGCAACGCCACGCCGAGCGCGGGGCCCTTGGCGATGCCGCGCTTGAGAAAATCGTCGGCACGCAGCGGAAACACTGGTGGCGTGAAACGCTGCGGCCGCGCGACAAACTCATGCCACGCCGCATCATGCGCCGTCGCCTGCGACCGCGCCCAGGCCAGCAGCGCCTGATCGATGAACGCTTCCGCGCCGCGCCGGTAGATCAGGGCCCGCGTTTCTCGCTCGCTCAAGGCCGGCGACAGGCCATGCCAGCCTTCCGCCATGGCGCGGATGCGGTCGCGTTCGTGGTTGGCAAGCCGCAGCCGCTGATGCAGCCGCTCGGCGTCCTCGATGACCGCCGCGCCGAGCGCACCGAGGCGGCGCGTCGCGTCGGCGGCCAGACCGGCCGCGGCTTCGACCTTGGTCATATTCTCGAAAGCGGCGAGATAGATGACGCCGGCAAGAATGCTCAAGGTAAAGCCGGCATCCGACATGACGATCAGGGTCGGCGTCGCATGCTTCGCCACCACCAGCTTCAGCATCTCCATGCGCAATCGTTCGCGCGACAACTGCGCCAGGCCGTCGCGCCCCGCGATGCAGGCGGCAAGGCCATCCGCATCGGGATGGCCGCCGCCGCCATAAGCGGCATGGAAACGGAAGAAGCGCAGGATACGCAGGTAATCCTCGGCGATGCGCTGCGCGGCATCGCCGATGAAGCGCACGCGGCGCTTCGCCAGATCCTCGAGCCCGCCCGCATAATCGTGCACGGTGCCGTCGCGAGACACCGACAGCGCGTTCATGGTGAAGTCGCGGCGCAACGCATCCTCGCGCCAGTCGCGGCCGAAGGCGACCTTCGCGTGGCGGCCGAAGGTCTCGACATCGGTGCGCAACGTCGTCACCTCGAACGGATGCTTGTCGATCACCACGGTGACGGTGCCGTGCTCGATGCCGGTCGGCACCGGCTTGAAGCCCGCCGCCCTCGCGCGGCGGATCACTTCCTCCGGCACCGCCGTGGTCGCGACATCGACCTCATGGAACGGCACGTCGATCAGCGCATTGCGCACCGCCCCGCCAACGACGCGCGCTTCCTCGCCGTCGCGGTCGAGAATGTCCATGAGACGCGCCAGCGGCGCGGCGAAAGGCCAGGTGGACAGATCGATCTTGCGTTCGGTCGCGCTCATCTTCTCCCCTCCCCCCGCGGAGCGAAGCGACGTGGTGGGGAGGGCAACAGGCGGCCTACGGCCGCCGTTCTTATCAGTAGAAACGCCGATGCGGAGCATCGGCTATGGGTGGGGGGAAGCCATGGATTGAAAGAGCCCCCCACCCCTGACCCCTCCCCGCCGCACGCAAGAGCGTGCGTGGGGAGGGGAACATGGGCTAGCGCTTGTTGGGTCATCACCGCGTCGTCCCCGGCACGAAGTTACCCTGCTCGTCGAGATGCGCCGGGATGTAGGTAGACCCCGGCGGGGCGCCGCCGTAATGCGAGAAATACAGGAAGCTGCCGATCACCAGCAGCAGCGCGACGATCGCCAGCGCGGCGATGCGGGACAGCGGCCACGACGCCGGATGCAGGACGCCCGCCTTGGTCGCCCACAGAAACACCGCATAGAGCACGAACGGCGTGGCAAACAGCAGGACCTCGGTCGCCAGCGTGCGGATCATCGAAAGATCCTCTCGCGCATATTGCGCAAGATGCCGGCGGTCACGCCCCAGATATAACGCTCGCCGAAAGTAATGGCGTAATAGTGCCGCTCGATGCCTTGCCATTCGCGCGAATGGGTTTCCATGTTGGCGCGATCCATCAGGAACGTGAGCGGCACCTCGAAAGCGGCATCGACCTCGGCGGTGTTCAGCGCCAGTTCGAAGCCCGGCTCGACGCGCGCGATCAGCGGCATGATGCGATAGCCGAGCGTCGTCATGTAGAGGTCGAGATAGCCGAGCGGCTGGACCGCCTCGCGCGACAGGCCGATCTCTTCTTCCGCTTCGCGCAAGGCGGCGGCCAGCGGGTCGGCGTCGGTCTTGTCGATCTTGCCGCCGGGAAACGAGATCTGCCCCGGATGATCCGGCAGATGCTGGGCGCGCTGCGTGAGCAGAACCGTCGGCTCGTTCGGATGGTCGATGACGGCCACCAGCACCGCGGCCGGGCGGATCGGCCGCACCGCGGCGATCTTCTCGAGCACCGGGTCGGCGTCGTGATCGCCGCGCACCGGCGTGACGCTGGCATCGGTGAGCCCCGGCGGGACGTCGAGTGACAGACGTTCCTTGACGCGCGCATAGAATTCCGGCGCGCTCAACGCCGCGGCGTTCGATTGCGGGTTCAACATTACGACAACTCCCGCAACGTGCTGGCCTCGGCCATCGGGTAGAATTCGCCGCGCGAGGCGACGCCGAACATCATGACGCCGTCGATCTCGCGCTCCTCGCCGAGCTCGACCAGGTCATAAAAGAGCGCCCGCGTCACTTTGGCCCAGAGCTCGCTGCGCACATGGATATAAGGCGCCAGACCGTCATTGTCGGCGTCCTGCTCGAAACGCAAGGCATGACCGGGTCCTGCCTCGACCCATTCCTCGGTATTCGTGCGAAATTTGAGGATTTGGCCGCCGGCATCCGACAGAACCTGAAGTTCCACCGCCGTGAAAGGTGCGTCATCGACGACAATGCCGACCTTCTCCACCGGCGTGACCAGAAAATACTTGTCGCCCTCGCGCTTGAGGACCGAGGCGAACAGCTTGACCAGCGCGGGCCGGCCGATCGGCGTCTTGTCATAGAACCAGGTGCCGTCCGCAGCGATTCGCATATCGATATCGCCGCAAAAAGGCGGATTCCACAGATGGACGGGCGGGAGCCCTTTACCGCCCGCGCGCGTTACTGTGGCGGCCAGGCCATCGAGACCGCCGGATTTGGGTAGATCGGGCTTCGCCTGAGGCACAGTCCGACGGTTTTCCTGCCCTGTCTTCGCCATTGTTACCATTCGTACTTATATCGGCTGCGACCGCAGTTGTTCGCAACTTTGTGACACGCCGCACCGCAGCGGGAAGATAACGTAAGCTGACCGGAATAATGAGGCAGATTCGCCGACAGGCCGCGACGCGCTTGGTGCGTTAGTTGCATGGCCTTGGGACAGGCCAAGGCGCACGGGCCCCGAATCACGCCGACCAATCGATGCGGAAAGGAACCACGGATCATGGCGTCGGCAAGCGGTGAAAGCATTGAAAAGCTGGAGGATATGATCGTCCGCGCGGCGGAAACGACCGCGGCCCATGTGCGCGCCGCCAAGGACGCCATCGGCACCGTCATTTTCGGCCAGGAAACGGTCGTCGAGCATGCGCTGGTCACGGTTCTATCCGGCGGCCACGCGCTGCTGGTCGGCGTGCCCGGCCTCGCCAAGACCAAGTTGGTCGAGACGATGGGCATCGCGCTCGGGCTCGACGCACGGCGCGTGCAGTTCACCCCTGACCTGATGCCGTCCGACATCCTCGGCTCCGAAGTGCTCGAGGAGAACACGGCCGGCAAGCGCAGCTTCCGCTTCATCCCCGGTCCGGTCTTCGCCCAGTTGCTGATGGCGGACGAAATCAACCGCGCCTCGCCGCGCACCCAGTCGGCGCTGCTGCAGGCGATGCAGGAGCAGCATGTGACGGTCGCCGGCGCGCGACACGACCTGCCCAAGCCGTTCCATGTCTTGGCGACGCAGAATCCTCTGGAGCAGGAAGGCACCTATCCCCTGCCCGAGGCGCAGCTCGACCGCTTCCTGATGGAGATCGACGTCGATTATCCCGACCTCGAAGCGGAGCGTAAAATCCTGTTCGACACCACCGGCGCCGAGGACAGCCAAGCCAAGGCGGCGATGACCGCCGACGACCTGATCGCAGCGCAGCGCCTGGTGCGCCGCCTGCCGGTCGGCGAGTCGGTTGTCGAAGCGATCCTGCAACTGGTGCGCTCGGCGCGTCCGGGCGAGGAAGCCGGTGAGTTCTCCCGGCTGATTTCCTGGGGCCCCGGCCCGCGCGCTTCGCAGGCGCTGATGCTGGCGGTGCGCGCCCGCGCCCTGCTCGACAACCGCTTCGCACCGTCGATCGACGACGTGCTCGAACTGGCCGAGCCCGTGCTGAAGCACCGTATGGCGCTGACCTTCGCCGCGCGCGCCGAGGGCGAAACCGTCGGCAACGTCATCAAGCGGCTGAAGGCGCGCATCGGATAAACATGGCAGAGCCGACCGCCACGGGAACGAGCGTACAGCCGGTCAATGCCGCGGCCGGCATGAGCAGCAAGCTCGCCGCGCGCATCCCGCGTCTCATTCTCGAGGCGCGGCGCGTCGCTTCGACGCTGATCCACGGCCTGCACGGCCGGCGGCGCGCCGGCACCGGCGAGAACTTCTGGCAGTACCGGCACTTCACCTCCGGCGAGCCGGCCGGCCGCATCGACTGGCGGCGCTCGGCCCGCGACGATCATCTTTACGTGCGCGAGCGCGAATGGGAGGCCTCGCATACGATCTGGATGTGGGCGGATCGTTCGCCGTCGATGGAGTTCTCCTCCAATTTGACCGAATGGTCGAAGCTCGACCGCGCGTTGGTCGTGTCCTTTGCGCTGTCCGAGGTGCTGGTGCAGGGCGGCGAACGCGTCGGTATCCCGCTGCTGATGCGGCCGACCGCCAGCCGCAACGTCATCGAGACCATGGCGCAGCGCATCATCCTCGATCAAACCGAGAGGCCGAGCCTACCTCCCAACTTCGCCCCGGCCCCCTATTCCGAGGTCGTACTGCTGTCCGACCTGTGGAGCCCGATCGGCGAATTCCGCAAGGTCATCGGCCAGCTCGCCGCCAACGGCGCGCGCGGCCATGTCGTGCAGGTCTGCGATCCGGCGGAAGAGACCTTCCCCTATGCCGGCCGCGTCGAATTCGTCGAATCGGAAGGCGGCGGCAGCGTCACCGCCGGCCGCGCCGAAACCTGGCGTGAGGAGTACCAGACGCTTGTCGCCAGCCACCGCGCCGCCTTGCGCGCCGAGACTGAAGCTTTCGGCTGGACCTTCACCGTGCATCGCACCGACCGCGGACCGACCGAACTGCTGTTCGCGCTGCACGCGCGGATGGGTGCGCACGCGGTGCAGACCGCACTGAACACGCGGCACATGACACACCAGGCCGGGGGCGCAGCATGATCGGCTCGCTCCCGCTGGCCTTCGCGCAACCGCTGATCCTCCTGGGTCTGCTGTCGCTGCCGCTGCTGTGGTGGCTGCTGCGGCTGGTGCCGCCGCGGCCGCGCGTCATCAACTTTCCGCCGACGCGGCTGCTGTTCGAGATTTCGCCGAAGGAAGAGACACCGTCACGCACGCCGTGGTGGCTCATCCTGCTGCGGCTGTTGTTGGCGACGCTCGTCATTCTCGCCGCCGCCGGCCCGTTATGGAATCCGCCGGTCGCGACCGGCGCGAAAAACGGCCCGCTGCTGATCATGGTCGACGACGGCTGGGCCGCGGCGTCGGCCTGGGACGTGCGGCTGCGCACCGCCGATGAACTGCTCGCGCGCGCCGAGGCCGACAACCGCGGCGTCGCGCTGCTGCCGCTGTCGGAAACCGCGCGCGACATCTCGCTACAGGTTGCCGGCGCCGCGCGCGTGCAGGTCAAGCAGCTCAAGCCAAAGCCGCATGCCGTCGATCGCATCGAGGCGCTGCCGCTGATCGACCGCTTCCTCAAGAGCGCGCCGGACGCCGAAAGCGTCTGGCTGTCGGACGGCGTCGACCTCGGTAAAGGCGCCGGCTTCGTCGACGGCCTGAAGCAGATCGTCGGCAATCATCCGCTG
>JAHCKF010000075.1 GCA_026125925.1 Pseudolabrys sp. | reverse complement strand
CACCAGGTAGCCGCCGATGATCGGGATGATGCACGAGCCGATCATGACGTGGCCTTCACGCTGCGTCAGCGGCCGGTTGACGACCACGGTGCCGATCATCGGCGCCACCGCGGCGCAGCCGACGGTCGTGGCGGCAATCGCGCCCCACTGGCCCGGGAACAGACCGTCCTGCCACTTCCAGCGCCACTCGTTCATGGCGAAGTAGCCGGCGGTGGCCGCCGCGCCGGTGGCGACCGACACGACCTTCAGACGCTTGTCGAGGTGCTGACGATGATAGCGCCCGCCGGCCTCGGCCGTCTGGAGGGTCAGGGTGCCGGCCGCGAGCAGTGCCGCCGCCAGAGTGAAGATACGTTTCATTACGGTCTCCCGGAAATTGCGAAAAGCCGCCCCTTGTCGTCTGCTTCGGGGCGCCGAGTCGAGGGTCAGAATGGCAGGCGCCAAAGTTTATTCACAGCGCAGAATAACGCGGGACGGGCGATTTGGATGCATTCCCGCCGCATCTTCGCCAAATTTCTTATCGTAGGTAAATAATTGATAAACCAAGCGAATTTGTATCGGCGGTGCCGTCGTTAACCTGTCATTTACCCTTCCAAATTCACAGTCTGTTAGGAATAGTAAACAAGTGATTCTAGCGTCGCTTTGGCCGGGCGCATCGGCGCACAGGGGTCACGTTCATGAGCAAATTCGGGGGGTTGTTCGGCCGCAGGCCGAGCGCCATTGATCAGGTCGCGCAGCCGTCGCCCACCGCTGCCGAAATTCCCGAAACCACGCTTGAGCTGGACGAGGAACTGTTTTCGGCGCTCGGCTCGCAGATCGGCGGCGACAACGAAGCGCTGCGCAACCTCCTGCTCGACGCCAACGCCAAGATCGGCGAGCTCGACACCATCAAGGCCGCCGTCGGCAAGCTGGTCGATCCGGTCAGCAAGACGCTGCGTGCGCTGGAAGCCGAGAAGTCGGAGAAGATCAGCCTTCAGACCATCCTCAACAACACCCGCACCGCCTACGGCAAGCTGCGCAACGAGGTCGCCGATCTCGAAAAGAAGCTGACGAATGCCGAGCAGGACGCCAGCGCGCTGCGCCAGGAACTGGCGCAGACGCAGAACGTGCTGCGCACGGTCGAGGCGACCAAGTCCGAGATCGCCATCGACATCGCCGCGCGCCGCGCCCAGATCGCCGATCTGGAAGGCCGCCTCGCCCACGAAAGCGGCGAGAATGCCGTTCTGCGCGACGAGAACCGCCGGCTCGACGAGCGCGGCACGACGCTCGGCAAGCGCATCGTGGCGCTCGAAGCCGACCTCAACGCGGCGCGCCAGCGCCTGATGATGGCGGACGACGAAAAGCGCACGCAGCAGGAACTGCTCGACCGCATGAGCACCGACTCATCGCGTATGGCGCGCAAGCTGTCCGAGACCGAACAGGCGCTCAATGCCGCGCAAAGCCGGCTGCGCCAGGTCGAGGGCAACTTCACCGAGCTCAACGGCGAACGCGGCCGTCTTGCCGCCGCGCTCGACGAGGCGCAGGAACGCCACAGCCACGAACTCACCAGCCAGCGCATGCGCTACGAAGCGCTGCAGGCGCGCACTGCGGTGACCGACAATCTTCTCGTCGAAGCGCGTGACCATCTGCAAAAACGCGCCGAGGAACTGCGTGATCTCGACCGCCGCTTCACCGACTCGATCAGCGAGCGCGACGCCCTGCAGGCGCGGCTCGCCGAAATGGAAGCCGAGCGGCTGCGCCGCGAAAGCGAGTTCAAGGAGGCCGAGCAGCTTCGCGCCACCCTGATCGAGCGCAGCGGCGCCCTGACCCGCGCCTACACCGCCAAGGAAGCCGCGCTCGGCCGCGCCGAAGACGTCATCGTCGCGCTCAAGAGCCAGATCGACACCATCAGCCGGGAACGCTCCAACGACAAGCAGCTTGCCGAGCAGGCCATCGAGGAACTCAGCGCCGCGCTCCAGCGGGAGAAACTCGACCGCGCCGTGGTCGAAGGCGCGCTGGAAACCGCGCGTAAGGATTTCGCCCGCGTCATGCGCGAGGTGATGAGCCTGCAGCGCGCCCAGCAGGCCGCCGAGGAACCCGCGGACATCAAGGCTGCCAACGCCGCTTGACCGCTGTTTAGAAGAAATCCAATGACGCCGGGCCCTGCGCCCGGCGTTTTTATTTGTTGGAAACCGAACTTAGCAGTCGTGAGTTGATTTAGCGCAAGTAGGCGAGGCGGCCCTCGCCCTAGTCTTCCTTCGTCCAGGCGACGAAGGGCGTTCGAAAGTTTGTGCCATGCCTTATCAGGCCAACCGCGACCTGCCCGACAGCGTCCGCACCCACCTGCCGGAGCACGCCCAGGACATCTACCGCGAGGCGTTCAACCACGCCTACGCCGCCCATGCCGGCGAAGGCGACCGTGAACGTCGCTCGCACATGATCGCCTGGTCGGCGGTCAAGCACGGCTATGTGAAGGAAGGCGAGCGATGGGTCCGGCGTCAGGCACAGGTACCGTAAGAGGCGCGCTGGCGCTCGCCGAACGCAACGTTCCGCGTTACACCTCGTATCCTTCCGCACCGCATTTCAACGCCGCCGTCACGCCCGATACCTATCGCGCATGGCTGGACCTGTTGCCGCAAGGCGCGGCGGTGTCGCTCTATATCCACGTGCCGTTCTGCACCGAACTGTGCCACTACTGCGGCTGCAACACCCGCGCCGTGCGCCGCCGCGGCCCGGTCGATGCCTACGCCGAACAGCTCATGGCCGAGATCGCGCTGCTGGAATCGCTCAACGGCGCACGGCTGACGCATCTGCATTGGGGCGGCGGCACGCCGTCGATCCTCGGTCCGCACTGGTTCGAGACCATCGTCGCGCAACTCGCCTCGCAGTTCGATCTAAGCACGCTCAAGGAGCATGCGATCGAGCTCGACCCGCGTCGCCTCGACCGCACACTCATTGCGGCGCTCAAGGCCATCGGCGTCAACCGCGCCAGTCTCGGCGTGCAGGATGCCTCGCCGCACGTGCAGCAGGCGATCGGCCGCATTCAGCCCTTCGAGGACACCGAACGGTCCGCCGGCTGGTTGCGTGAGGCCGGCATCGCCAATCTCAACCTCGATCTGATGTACGGCCTGCCGACGCAGAGCGTCGCCGATGTCGCACGCACCGCGGAACTCGCCTGCTCGCTGGCGCCGCAACGGCTGGCTTTGTTCGGCTACGCCCATGTGCCGTGGTTCAAGACGCATCAGCGGCTGATCGATACCGCGGCGCTGCCGGGCGCCAGCGAACGTCTCGAACAGGCCGCGGTCGCGGCGGAGGTGTTCGCCAGCTTCGGGTACGAAGCGGTCGGCCTCGATCACTTCGCGCTGCCGGATGACGAACTCGCCATCGCCGCGCGCGAGGGCCGCCTGCACCGCAACTTCCAAGGCTACACCACCGACGACGCCGACGCTCTGATCGGTGTCGGCGCATCGTCGATCGGCAGACTGCCGCACGGCTTCGTGCAGAACGCGCCGGACACGGCGGGCTATGCCCGCAGCATCGCCGCCGGCCGCTTTGCTACCGTCAAGGGCCTCGCTTTGACGGACGACGACAGGCTGCGCGCCGCGATCATCGAGCGGCTGATGTGCGACCTCGCGCTCGACCTCGACCGCTTCGGCGGACCGGAGGCGTTTACCTCCGAGGTTCGGGAGCTTCAGGATCTCGCCGCGCAGGGCCTGGTCACCATCGACGGCGCCCGCGTTGCTGTCACGGCGGCCGGCCGGCCTTACGTCCGCATCGTCGCCGCAGTGTTCGACAGCTATCTGGCGGCGGCGCAAAAGCGGCATTCGGTGGCGGTCTGATACCGCCCGTTTCGATTGACCCCGCCGCTTTATCCGATCTTCTTTGGCGCAGCAGGCTTGAGGTTCTCGCACGATTCGTTCGGCAAGCCGGGAGTGTCGCAGACGTCGGTCTGCTCGCACTCACCGCAATTGCCGGCGATGAAGGCCAGCACCGAACCCGCACGCGGCCACGCCGCCGTGCTCACGGCCGGCGGCGGCACCTTGGATGAGCCCGCAGCCTGAAACGCGATCATCGCCTTCGCCTTTGCTTCTGATTCGTCATTCGTCATGCCGGTAAAATAGCCGGCACGGGCAAGGCTGCATTGATCGAGCGCAATGGAGCGGGACACCGTTCGTCGGCGGCGCGTTAAGGATTAAATAATCGGGAACTACCTCACCAGTTCCCGCATCGCGCGGTCGAGGCCGTCGAGCGTCAGCGGATACATGCGCCCGCCCATCAACTGCCGCATCATGCCGATGGAATGGGTGTAGGCCCACTCGCGCTCCGGCACCGGGTTGAGCCAGACGCTCGATGGATAACTGCGCAGCACGCGGTCCATCCAGACCACGCCGGCCTCTTCGTTGTAGTGCTCGACCGAGCCGCCCGTCGCCGTGATCTCGTAGGGCGACATCGACGCGTCGCCGACGAAGATCACTTTGTAGTCATGCGGATAGGTGTGCAGCACGTCGAAGGTCGGCGTCGTCGCTTGGAAGCGGCGCTGGTTCTCCTTCCACACTTTCTCGTACAGGCAGTTGTGGAAGTAGAAATGCTCCATATGCTTGAACTCGGTGCGCGCCGCCGAGAACAGCTCCTCCGTCGCCTTGATGTGCCAGTCCATCGAGCCGCCGATGTCGAAGAACAGCAGCACCTTCACCGCATTGTGCCGCTCCGGCCGCATGTGGATGTCTAGATAGCCCTTGTGCGCCGTGCCTTGGATGGTGCCGTCGAGGTCGAGTTCCTCGGCAACGCCGGTGCGGGCGAACTTGCGCAGGCGGCGCAGCGCCACCTTGATGTTGCGGGTGCCGAGTTCGACCTGATCGTCGAGATCCTTGAACTCGCGCTTGTCCCACACCTTCACGGCGCGGCGATGCGTCGACTCGCCGCCGATACGGATGCCTTCGGGGTTATAGCCGCCGTTGCCGAAGGGTGACGTGCCGCCGGTGCCGATCCATTTCGAGCCGCCCTGGTGGCGGCCCTTCTGCTCGGCGAGGCGCTGCTTCAGCATCTCGAGCAGCTTGTCGAGACCGCCGAGCGCCTTGATCTGCGCCTTCTCTTCCTCGGTGAGAAACTTGTCGGCGAGCTTCTTCAGCCATTCTTCCGGAATGTCGGCCTCGAGCGGCGCGTCGCTCATGAATTCGAGGCCCTTGAAGGCGTGCCGAACACCCGGTCGAACTTGTCGAGGTTGCGCTCGTCCTTCACCAGCGCGGCGCGCGCCAGATAATAGAAGTCGTCGACGCGGCGCGAGGCAAGATCCGCGTCCAGCGCCTCCATCAGCGTGAGGTATTCGCGCAAGGTCACCGGCACGCCGGCGGCCTTCAGGTCGTTGAAGAAACCGATGAACATGCCGGCCTTATAGCACGGCCGCGGGTGGCCCTGTCAGGCCCGCGACGCATCACGGGCCTGACAGATCGGGGCTAGCGCGCCGCGGCGCCGGAGGCTCGCGACAGCGCGCCGAACTTGTAGGTCAGGCTGGCGAGGATGGTACGGCCGGAGCCGTAGAAGCAGTCGCCGCGCGCCAGACAGGCGGTGAAATACTCCTTGTCGGTGAGGTTGGTGCCGTTGACCTGGAACCGCCAGTTCTCGTTCTCCCAGGCGACCATCGCGTCGAACAAAGTATAGCCCGGCGTCTCGATGGTGTCGGTGCCGTCCCACACTGAGCCGATGTAGCGCACGCCGGCGCCAACCGAGAAGCCCGGATTGCCGAGCAGCGCGAAGCGATACTTCGCCCACAGCGAGGCCTGGTGTTGCGGCACCGTCTCGATGCGCTTGCCGGCGTTGTCGCCCTCCTCCACCTTGGCGTCGAGATAGGTGTAGGCGCCGATCAGGTCGATGTCGCGCGCCACCGTCGCCAGCACTTCGAGCTCGGCGCCGCGAATGCGCGCCTTGCCGATCTGCGTGTAACCGAGGTTCGAGGTGGCGTCCCAGGTCTTGCGGTTCTTCTGCGTGATGTCGAACAGCGCGCCGTTAACGACGAGGTCCTTCGACTGGCTGTACTTGAAACCGATCTCGTACTGCTCGCCATAGACCGGCTTGCACAGGCCGCTCGAGGTGTCGAGGCAGCGGTCGTTGCCGTAGGGCGCCGAACCGAACTGCGGATCGAACGACTGCGCGTAGGAGACGTAAGGCGTCAGCCCCATCGGCAGTTCGTACATCAGGCCGGCGCGGCCGCTCCAGGCGCGATCGGTCTGCGGCTCCAGGCCTTCGATCTCGCTGGTCGCCGTGTCGTGGCGCAGGCCGAACACGCCAATGAGATCGCCCCAGCGCATCTGGTCTTGCGCGTAGAAACCCGCCTGCCGCTGCGTCAGGCCCGGCGTCGCCGTCATCGCCGGCGCCGCCACCGGATTATAGGTCGGCGAGTAGAGGTCGAACGGGGTCGCATCGAGATAACCGCCGGTCTGACCGTTCTCGTTCATGCGGCGGAAGTCGAAGCCGACCAGCAGCTTGTGCGCCAGCGGCCCGCTGGCGAACTTCAATTCGGCATTGGTGTCCGAGGTGAACGTCTTGCGCCGCGCGTCCCACCAGTCGACATAGCGCGACACCGTGCGCTGCGCCGGGTCGAGATACGGCGCCGGCGAGAAGCTGTTGGCGTAGACCGTGTGATAGACGCCGTCGATGTCGGCATAGCGCATGTTGTGCGACACCTTCAGCGCGTCGCTGAAGCGATGCGAGAACAGGCTGGCAATCGACAGCGTCTCGGTCTGATAGAGATCGGTCGCCGGATCGCCGGCGAAGCGATTGATCGGAATGCGCCCGTTCGGATTGGCGAAGATCGTGCCGGAATGCGGCAGGAAGCCGGTGGACGAGCCGGTCTTGTCCTTCTGGTAGGTGGCGATCATCGTCCAGTTGGTCTGGTCGCTCGGCCGCCAGGTGATCGCCGGCATCACGACGACGCGATTGTCCTTGACGTAATCGGTCTGGTAGTCGCTGTCGCGGCCGATGCCGACAATGCGGTAGAGCCACTGCCCGTCCGCGGTCAGCTTGCCGGTGTGATCGGTCTGGATCTGCTTGCGATTGAAGCTGCCGTACTGCAGGCCGACTTCGTGCAGTTCCTTCTCCTGCGGCCGTTTGGTGACGAGGTTGAGCAGACCCGCCGTGGTCGTCGAGCCGTACAGCACCGAGGACGGGCCGCGCAGCACTTCCATGCGCTCAAGCATGTAGGGATCGAGGCGCTGCGAATTCCACCACGAGTTCGTGATGCGCATGCCGTCGAGATAGACGTCGGCACTCATGCCGCGGATCTGGAAGGAGTCGACGCGCGAGTCCGGGCCATAGCTGTCGGCCATGACGCCGGGGGTGTAGCGCAGCGCCTGCTGCACATTGGTGGCGCCCTGATCCGTCATCTGGTCGGCGGTGATGACGCTGATCGATTGCGGCGTCTCCTTCAGCGGCGTGTCGGTCTTGGTGCCGGTGGCGGCGCGCTGCGCGACATAACCTTCGACCGGACCGGTGGGCGACTCGTTCTGACCTTGCACCGTGAGCGTTTGCAGTTGCACCGCCGTTTCCTGCGCCGAGGCGCCGGATACCGGGAGCGACAGCACGGCCACACTCACCAACAGCGCCGGCACCAGCCGCCGACGCACACCACTGACTTCACGCATTCACGCCCCCAGCGCATGTATTGATGCGCCGAAACACAATTGCCGACGCTTTTCTTTGCGCTGAAACTGTTAGAGCGATGAACCATAATTGAAATCACAAACTGAATATTGGACGTCTGTTGTGAATTCTTGTTTTGAATACTTACAGTTTAAGTGGGGGTTGTTTGCCCAAACCCATCAAGCCGGTATCCAACTCTTTCGAATTGGAATGACGACAAGCAGGCCTACATGCGTCAGAATGTCGCACTTCGGTAAGGGCGTGCGCCTGTTCCGGCTGCGGGCGGGCGGACGCTGCGGCCAGCCTCGCCGCCAGCAAGCGACGATAGGTCGCGAGCGGCACAACCGGCGCGAAACCTCTTTGTGCCACTGTCCGACCCGCAAACGGTTCGGTCAGGATGCCATGTTGAGCGTGCTTCTCTTTGAAGATCTCGGTCTACTGCTCGACACCATGTCGAGCGCGAGCTCGGCCATGGCCGGACGTCTGCGGCCGCGCGCCGCCATGATCGCAGCCGGCGACAGGTACAGCGTCGCCGTGCTCGAGGGTGCCGACGCCGTCGAGCGCGCCGCCGCGGACTGGCATCACCTCGAAAGCAATGGCGCCGCGGCGACGCCGTTCCAGTCGCTCGCCATCGCCCGCGCCGCAGCCGAGGCCCATCACCGGCGTGGCGACATCCCGCGTGTCATCGTGGTGCGCCATGGCGACCGTCCGGCGGTCATCCTGCCGACCGTGCTGAGCAGACAACTCGGCTTCCGCGTTGCGCGGCTGCTCGGCGATCCGCTCATTCAATATGGCGACGCGATCTGTGAGGCGGGAACCGCACGGCGGCTTATCGAAGCCGCACTGCACGCCGCGAGCGATGGCGCGGACGTCCTCCACTTTCGCAAGGTGCGCGACGACGCGCGCATCGCACCGTTGCTGCGAGAGCGCGCGTTCGCCTCGAACCGCGACGAGGCACCGTTTCTCGATCTGACCCATGCGCCCGTTGCCGCCGCCGAAGAACCGCGGCAGCTTCGCCGCGCCCGCCGCAAGCTGTCGTCCTTCGGCCCGCTTCGCCTCGACGTCACCGACGGCAAGGCCGCGCGCCACCATCTGCGCAATGCGCTGATGTTGAAACGGCGCTGGCTTCAGGCGCGCCGCTTGCCGAGCGGCGTCATCGGCAACGAGCACTGGGAGCAGGCGCTGGAGCGGCTGGTCCATCATGACGGCGCCATGCGCCTGCAGGTCGCCGTGCTGTATGTTGCCGACCGCGCCGCCGGTTACGAAGTGGCCTTCACCGTTGGCGATCATTGGTACGCTTTCATCGGTGCGATCGCCGACGACTTTGCCCGTCACAGTCCGGGCCGGGTGCAGGTCGCCGAGACGATCGCCTGGTGCCGCGCCAACGGCTTCCGCCGCTACGATCTGCTGGCGCCGGCCGACGACGCCAAGCGCAGCTATTGTAACGCCGCCGCCGCGGTCGCCGACTACGCCTGCGCCTTGCGGCCCGGCGGCCATGTGCTGACCACGGCTCTGCGCTTGTCGCCTGCGGCCAAGGCGCTGTTCTTCCGCATGCCGGCGCCGCTGCGCCGCCTCGCCCTCGGCGTCGCCGGGCGCTGACCAAGCGGCGTCCGGGCCGGCTTTAAGCCGCGATCAGGCCTTGACCCGGCCATATCTCTCCCCGATGAGTGGCGGCGAATTCGCCGCCGGACCCTTTCGATGAACCTCAACCGCACCCAGGCGCCGTGGGCGCTTGCCGTTGCGCTTTCGACGCTGCTTCTGGTCGCCCCGGCGCTCTGGAACGGCTTTCCCTTGCTCGAATATGACACCGGCGGCTTTCTCGCGCGCTGGTACGAGGGAACGCTGCTGATCAACCGGCCGCTGATTTATGGCCTGTTGCTGATGATCAACGTGCCTTTCGCATTTTGGCCGGTGCTGATCATCCAGTCGTGGCTGACCATCTGGGTTCTGGCACTGGTGCTGCGCACCCACGGCTATGGCGGCCGGCCGATGCTGCTGCTCGGCATCATCGCCGTGCTGTCGGTGGTCACTACCCTGCCCTGGATCACCGCGATCCTGTTGACCGACATCTACAGCGGCCTCGCCGTTCTCGCTTTCTATATGCTGCTGACGCGGTCCGAATTGCTGACGCGCGGCGAGCGCTATGGCCTGATCGCGCTGATCGCCTGCGCCGCCGCCAGCCACAGCGCGACGCTCGCGGTGCTGATGCTGCTGTCGGCGGCGTCGCTGGTGCTGACCTTGGTGGATCGCCGCCGGCTGCCGCGCCTGCGCGTGGCGCAAGGCGTGCTCGCCATTGCGCTTGGCGCCGTCATCGTGCTCGGCACCAATTTCATCCTGGTGAAACGGCTGGCGTGGACGCCGGGCGGCTTCTCCATGTATTTCGGCCGCATGCTGCAGGCCGGCATCGTGCCGAAGTATCTCGACAAGCACTGCCCCGATCCGTCGATCAAGCTCTGCGCCATCAAGGATCAGTTGCCCGACAATGCCGACGACTGGTTCTGGGCCGACAAGAACTTCGACAAGCTCGGCCGCTTCGCCGGCATGAGCGCGGAGATGGAGCGTGTCGCCCTTGGCAGCGCCGCCGAATTTCCGCTCGACGTGCTCAAGACGACGATCGAGGCGACCGCCGTACAGCTCGTCGCCGTGCGGACCGGCGAAGGCGTCGTCAACTGGATCTGGCACACCTACTTCATCGTCAAGGACTGGGCGCCGCAGTTGCAGCCGACCATGTGGGCGGCAAAGCAGCAAAAGGGCGAGATCTCCTTCACGGCGATCAATGCCGTGCACTATCCGGTCGCGCTGATCGCGATGGCGCTGCTGCCGTTCATCGTGTTCATGGGCTGGAGCGGACGGCTGCCGCGCGCCTTCGGCGATCTCGCCTTCGTCTGTATTCTGGCGTTGCTCGCCAACGCCTTCGTCTGCGGCGGCCTTGCCAATCCGCATGACCGCTACGGCGCCCGCCTTGTCTGGCTCGCGGTCTTTACCGCCGGGCTGGCGCTGGTGCGGCTTGTCGAGCAGCGCAGCGCCGCCAGTGCGGCACCGGCCCGCGACATTCTGGCCACCTGATCCCGCGATCGGAACCCCAGGCGTTCGGCCGGCGTTCATCCGGCGGCCCGTAATTTGCTTTCCATGTATTGCGCTATGTCATTTCTCCGGGCTTGCGGCATCGGCACGTTCGCCGGCGCAGCGGTTGGGGCTTAAACGATGGCGGATATCCAGGTTCTCGGCCGCGGACCGCTCGCCAGCAAGCGGTTCGGCGCGAGCGTCGGCGTCTTGACCTGGATCGCGGCCGCGGCCGCGATGATCGCGCTCATGCTGGCGCCGGCGATCTGGAACGGCTTTCCCATCATCTTTCCCGATACCGGCGGCTATTTCACCGCGCCGATGATGCGCGAGCTGGCCAATGGCCGCTCGGCGCTCTACGGCCTGTTTCTCGGCGCCGGTATTCCCTTCGCCTTCTGGCCCAGCGTCGCCGCGCAAGCGGCACTGATGGCGTGGCTGTTCACCGTGACCTTGCGCATCAACGGCCTGGGCGGCCGGCCTTGGCTGGCTCTCGCCATCGTCGCGATGCTCTGCGTCACCACCAGCCTGCCGTGGTTCGCCGGCCAATTGATGCCGGACATTCTGTTCGCCGCGCTGGCGCTGTCGCTCTATCTGCTGGCCTATGGCGACGAGCGGCTGGCGCGCTGGGAGTGCTGGGTGCTGTCCGGCGTCGTCGCCTTCGCCATGGCGAGCCACATGGCCGCGCTCGGCATGGGTGTCGCGGTGCTCGCA
>JAHCKF010000074.1 GCA_026125925.1 Pseudolabrys sp. | reverse complement strand
GCTGGCCGGCCTGCTGGGTCTGCTGTTGCTGTTGCGCCAGTTGCTTCTGCTTCTCCGCCTGCGGCACGGCATAGAAGTACTGCCACGCAATCAGCACGACGGCCGACAGCACAATGGCGAGAATGGTGTTCTTATTGTCGGTCATCGGGATCCCGTTTTCAGGCTTCCTGCCGCGGTCGCGCCCCGCTGTGAGCACGCCCCAGTGCCCGGTCAAAATCGTGTGCGATGCGCTCGAAAGGCAGGCTCAGCGCCGCCTGGCGCCCCACTAGCACATAATCATGCCCGCTGTGCATGCGCGATTTGCCGTGGAGACGGACCAGTTCGCGCAGGCGCCGGCGGACGCGGTTACGCTCGACGGCGTTCCCGACTTTGCGCGACACGGTGAAGCCGACCCGGACCGGGCCCAAATCGCCGCGCGGGCGCATCTGGAGTACGAAAGCGGCGGCCGGGATCTTGGTCCCGGTCGCCGCTTTGAGAAAATCCGCCCGTTGCTTCAGCCGTTCCATTGAAAGCAGACGTCGCGGCTATGGGGGCCGCCGGTTAGGCGCTGAGCCGCTTGCGTCCGCGGGCGCGGCGAGCCTGGACGACCTTGCGGCCGCCCGTGGTCTTCATGCGCGCGCGGAACCCGTGACGGCGCTTGCGCACAAGCTTGCTCGGTTGGTAGGTCCGCTTCACGATCGAATCTCCGCTGATGGCGCCGTGGGGCCGGGGCAAAAGCCCCGAAATCCGCCATTTCCCGGCGATTCATGAGCGGAGGTAAGTTCCGTTCATGACCGGGGGGCACGTGTTGGGCGGCTTATAAGGGACCCTCTCCCGCCCGTCAATGCGATGCGGCGGGCCTTCTCTAGGGGATATTCTTGTTGGGCTCTCTGGACCCGGTTTTCGGTGCGGTCGGTCCGGGAACTCTTGTCGGGGCTGTCTGTAGGGCACACATCGGCCTAGAATCTTGGCTAACCTCCCGCCGCGGGCGAGGGTTGAACGGCGGGGCGCATCATGCTGTTGCGGCGATCAAGGATGAGGCTGGGTTGAGCACACTCCCCGATGCCATGGGCGACGCGAGCCAGGCGACGGGCGCGGCCCGGCCGGCGGTGCGCGTCGGGCTGTCCGGCAAGCTGCTGATGCTGACCGTCGCCTTCGTGCTGGTGGCCGAAGTGCTGATCTATGTGCCACTCATCGCGAACTTCCGCCTCAATTGGCTCAATGACCGGCTCGCCGCCGCCCACACTGCGGCCATGGTGCTCGATGCCGCGCCGAGTGGCATGGTGCCGGAGAGCCTTGCCAAGCAGATTCTGGACTCGATCGGCGCCCGCGCGGTCGCGATGAAGATGGGCGATCAGCGTCGGCTCCTGGCCTCGGCGGACCTGCCGTCCTCGATCGAGGACGACGTCGACATGCGCAATGTCATGTGGTGGCAGTCGATCAAGGAAGCCTTCGACATCCTTCTCTTCTGCAAACCCAACGACGTCATGCGCGTGATCGGGCCGGCGCCGATGGCCGAAGGCCAGTTCATCGAAATCATTCTCGACGAAGCGCCCTTGCGCGCCGCGATGCTGAGTTTCTCGGTGACCATCATGTTGGTGTCGCTGGGCATATCGGCGTTCACGGCGATGCTGGTGTTCTTTGCCCTGCATTATCTGCTGGTGCGGCCGATGGGCCGCCTGACGGCGAACATGGTGGCGTTTCGCGCCGATCCGGAGAACGCCGCGCGTATCATCGAACGTTCGGGACGCCGCGATGAAATCGGCACCGCCGAAGAAGAGCTGGCGGCGATGCAGCGGGAACTAGCCTCGATGTTGCATCAGAAGAACCGGCTGGCTTCGCTGGGTCTCGCCGTCGCGAAGATCAATCATGACCTGCGCAATCTGCTCGCCTCGGCGCAATTGTTCTCCGATCAGCTCTCGAGCCTGCCCGATCCGAAAGTGCAGCGCTTTGCGCCCAAGCTGATGCATGCCCTGGAACGCGCCGTCGCGCTTTGCCAGACGACATTGTCCTACGGCCGCGCCCAGGAAGCGCCGCCCGACCGCAAGACCGTGCCGGTGGAATCGCTGATCGAAGAGGTGCGCGAGTCGCTCGGCCTCACGATCGAAGTGCCGATCCGCTGGATCGTCTCGGTCGAGCGTGACCTCACCATGGAGGCCGACCCCGATCAGATGTTTCGCGTCATGGTCAATCTCGGACGCAATGCCATTCAGGCGCTGGAGACCCACGGCACGCGCGACCCGGCGCGCGACCAGATACGCATCACCGGCCGCCGCGAAGGCGATGTCGTGGCGATCGAAGTGTCGGATACCGGGCCCGGCCTGTCGGAACGGGCGCGCAGTCATCTTTATCAGGCCTTCCAGGGCTCGACCCGTCCCGGCGGCTCGGGTCTGGGCCTCGCGATCGCCGCCGAACTGGTCCGCGCTCATGGCGGCGAAATCAACCTCGTTCCGGGCACCATGGGGGCGACTTTTCGCATCACCATCCCCGATGGCGCGGTCGAACTGGCGGCGCGGCGGACGGCGCGCGCGCGTGCCTGAGCGGGCCGCCTCTTTTTAAACTTCACGCGATTGCGAATGATGAAAGGCGCCGGGCCGGTGTTGGCCTCGGTGGGGGGACACTATGTGCGCTATCTGCGATAGCCGAAAGGTCCTGTCATGCGTTCATCCCAGTCTGCGCTTCTTGCAATGGCGACGGCCGTTCCGCCTCACACGCTGAAGCAAACCGCCGTCGCTGCGCTGGCACGCCGTGTGTATGGGCCAAGCTTCGCACGCTTTCCCCAGCTCGCCGATATCTACGTCAATGCCGGAATCGAGCAGCGTTATTCGGCAAAGCCGATCGATTGGTTCGAGGCGCCGCATGACTGGCCGGAGCGCACGCATGCCTATCTGGCGAGCGCGAGCGCCTTGTTTGTTCAATCCGCGCGCGATGCGCTCAAGCGTGCCGGCTTGAGGCCGCGCGATGTCGATGTCGTCGTCACAGTGTCGTCGACGGGCATCGCCACGCCCAGCCTCGAGGCTCTGGTCAGCGACGAGATCGGTTTCCGGCCGGATGTCTTGCGCGTGCCGGTGTTCGGCCGCGGCT
Organism: Pseudolabrys sp.; assembly: GCA_026125925.1. Next base: position 8,357 of record JAHCKF010000074.1, on the reverse strand, counting down.
GTGCCGGCGGTGTGGTCGGCCTGTCGCTTGGCGCGCGACTGGCGCAGGCCAGGCCCGGTGACGTCGTTCTCGTCGTTGTCGTGGAGTTGTGTACGCTCGCCTTCCGTTCCGACCGTTCGACCAAGACCGATGTAATATCGTCGGCGCTGTTCGGCGACGGTGCGGCGGCGCTGGTGCTGCGCGCGGGCGACGATGGCGCAGGCATCAAAGTCGGTGCCACTGCCGAACATACGTGGCCGGCAACGCTCGACATCATGGGTTGGACCATGGATCCGACCGGGTTCGGTGTGGTGCTGTCGCGTTCGCTGCCCCGCTTCATCGAGCAGAAGCTGGCCGCGCCGGCAAGGCGCTTCATCAAGCGCGCGCGACTGACCGCGCCGCAACTTGTCTTCCATCCCGGCGGCACCAAAGTTCTCCAGGCCGTCGAGTCGACGCTGGAGTTGCAGACGGGAACGCTGCGCGACGAGCGCGAGGTGCTCCGGACGCACGGCAACATGTCGGCGCCGACGGTCTTGTTCGTGCTGGAACGCGCACTGCGGCGTGGCCTGCGCGGGCCGGCGCTGCTCGCAGCGATGGGGCCGGGCTTCACGGTGTCGCTGGCCGCGCTCGAGGTCGCCCATGGGTAATGTCATGGGTGAAGGCGCCTGGCTCGTTGGCTTTCTCCTCGTGCAGCGGCTGGCCGAGCTTGCACTCGCCCGCCGCAACACCGCGGCGCTCCGCGCCGCCGGCGCGGTGGAGTTCGGCGCCGGGCATTATCCGATCATGGTGATGCTGCATGCCGCCTGGTGGCTGGCGCTGGCCTGGTTTGGTTATGACCGGCCGGTGCACCTTGAATGGCTGGCCCTGTTCGTCCTGCTGCAGGCCGGCCGGGTCTGGGTCATCGCCAGCCTCGGGCGGCGCTGGACGACCCGGGTCCTGGTATTGCCAGGGACGCCACCGGTGATCGGCGGACCGTATCGATGGGCGCGACACCCGAATTACCTGATTGTGGTACTGGAAATCGCCGTGGTTCCCCTCGCGCTTGGCCTACCAAGCGTGGCACTCATCTTTTCTGTGGCCAATGCGGCCCTGCTGGCCTGGCGAATCCGGTTGGAAAACAGGGCGTTGGCCTGGTCGGCCGGCTCCGGCAGGCAACCAGTGGCATTTCCCTCCGCGACACTTGCCAACGGATACCCAAGACGATAGCTAGTGCCCCGTCCCCGCCCGGCTACCCGGCGGCGACGTCAGCGCCCGTAGCTCAGCTGGATAGAGCACCAGACTACGAATCTGGGGGTCAGAGGTTCGAATCCTTTCGGGCGCGCCATTTGCGTACAAAACCACGAACATTGCCGTTCGCGGTCTGTCGGCCGGCGATGGCAGCCTGGAGCACGTCCTTGCTGCCGACGATCCGAATGGCCTGGTCACCGACCTCCACGGCATCGACGACGGACCGGATGTAGGTCTTCCGGGCATGGGTGTCGCCGGTATCGAGCTTCTCGGTCATCAGACGCGCAAAGGCATCAATCTTGACGGTGTCGATGACCGTCGCCGTGGCGCATTGCGCGCGTGCCCGGTCGAGCGCGGCTTTGGCTTGGTCGCGTTGTGATTTGAGTGCGGCGATCCGCTCGCGCAGGATGTCGTCGAGTTCGACGATCCCGTCCTCGATTGAGCGGTACAGCCGCCGGAGCCGATCTTCGCAGTCTGCCACTTCTCGCTGTAGTGCAGTGAGGCGGCGATCGACCGCCTCAGTTTTAGCCGTCTGCCGGTCAGCCAACACCCGCAGCAGGCCAGCGAGCCGATCGGGAGTCAGGAGGCGCTGCTTGAGCCCGTTGACCACGATGCCATCGAGTATTGCGGCAGGGACATGTCGACCTTTGCAAACGCTCTTGCCTTTTTGGTGGCATCCGCCGCAACTGTAGTACGAGTAGGCCTTGCCGCGACGGACGGTCCCGGTCCGGGTCATGCCGGCGCCGCAGGATGCGCAGACGGCGATGCCGGTCAGCAATGACGGTCCGTTCACAACCCGCGGCGGCGTGACCCTCGGATTGCTCTGCCCGAGCTTGGCCTGCACCCGTTCGAAGACGTCCATGTCGATGATTGTGGGGACCGGGATTTCGATAACGGTGGATGGGTCGTGTTGGCCGCCATTGCGCGCGTCGCGTTTGCCGTATGATTTGCGTCCTGTCGCATAAGAGGCGTCGGTCAGAATCCTGTGCATCGGTCCGACTCCGAAGGTTGCTCCACGCCGCGTCCGGTAGCCATGGCTATTGAGCCATTTCGTGACCTCCTTCACGCCGAGCGGGCCGGTCGTCCCGTCGCCCTCTAGATAGAGTCGATAGATCAGCCGCACCGTCTCGGCTTCGACGGGGTCGATATCCAGCTTCTTCTTGACCTTCTGCCCGCGGCGCTCGGCTTCGACGATTTTGTACCCGAGCGCGGGCATGGCGCCATTCCAAAAGCCTTGCCTCGCCGACTCGCGCATTGCACGCGCCGTATTTTTGGAGATCTCACGGGACGTCGCCTCATCGAAAATGCCGATGAGTTGGCGCATCAAGATACTGGAAGGATCGTCATTGGTCGGCTGGGTGACCGAGACGACTTCGACGCCGTGCTTGTGCAATTTGCGGATCGCAAGCTCCATGTCGGCGCCGTTGCGGTAGAAACGATTGAACGCATAGCAGACGATCACATCGAAAGGATGATCGGGGCCGCAGGCGCGCTCGATCATCTGTTGGAAAACCGGCCGGCGGTCATCGGTGGCGCTTGCGCCTGCGTCCACAAATTCGTCGACGATCGGCCAGCCATTGGCCTCGCAGTGCCGTGAACCGATATCTCGTTGCGAGGGCAAAGAGACGTCGGACTTTGCTTGGCGTCCCGTGCTGACACGCAGGTAAAGGACGGCCCGCTTTCCGTTCGCCGTTACATTGCCAGTGTTACGAAATACATGCCTGCTCATATTGCACCGATGTCCGCTCCGGGAGAGTTTATTCCGCTGCACCAGGCTATTTTTGTCAATGGATTATTCGGCCCGAATTCTGCGCGGCGGTGCCGCGTCCACCGTCAAGAGGTCTCGCAAGGCGCTTCCAAGCAAGAGCTCGACGGCGCGTGCCTCGGTTTCGGTGACCGACGGATTTTCGGGAATCTGAATCTCCAATTCGTAATCGGCTGCATTCGTTGCGGTGCCGCCGGCTCCGCGAGGCCCGTGCGCGGACCGAGCATGCCCGGGCCGAAAACGTGTGCCACGGCGGCGGGCCTTCGACTCAGAGCTCATGGCTGAGCTCCCTGTGCCGCCGCTCGCGGATCTCTCGGACGGTCAGTTGCTGCGCCGGGCTGCCTGCCGCGAGATCGAGGGCCGCTGTCTTGACCGAGGCGCGGGCAAGCCGCTCGGCGAGCCATGAGCGCCGCTCGGCATCTGTAAAGACGAGATCGCCATGCTGGCGGTCGAGGGGCAGCTCGGTGGTCAGCCGCCGGTCGATTGCCTTGCGGTCGACCACGAGTGTCGTGTGCTCGCGCGCGCGGCTGGCCGCGACGTAAATGTCGTGGCGGTTGAGACTCGGGTCGAGGTAGACGACCGCATGGTCGACCGTGAATCCTTGAGAGCCGTAGATGGTCGACGCATAGGCCCAGCCAAGGCGCGGGCGGCCTTGAGCATCGGCAAGCTGCAGCGGATCGAACGCGATCCGCCGCCCGTTGACGTCCGCCTCGATGCGAAGGGGAGGGCTCTTCTGCCTGAGCGCGTGGCGCTCGCTCACCCGCGTCACTGTGGCCACGGTGCCGTTGATGACGCCGAGTTCGTCGTCGCGAGCCAGGAACCTGATGCGGTCGCCGCGGGCGAGGCGTATCTCAGTGGCATGCCCGGACGGCGTGGCCGCCGTGAAGGAGATTTCTTTGCCTGCGATCTGGCCGGCCGCTTTGCGCTGTTCGCGCACGGCGCGCGAGATTGCGGCGACTGCGGCATTGGATTTGGCGAGGATCAGCACCGAGCCGCGCGGGTTCTGCTTCCCGATCTTCGCCGCCTCGCCGACAATCGCATTGAGGGCGGCTTTGGCCCCCTCAGCCTCGATCAGCAGCCCTCGCTTGGCGAAAGCGTCGAGCGCCGTCGCGGCCCGGCCGGTGCCAAAATCGGTAATTGCCTCGCGTGCCCATGGCTCACGTTGACGGACGATGGATTGGATGCGTGCCGCCTCGACCGCGCGGGCGACAAGATCGAGCCCCGGTCCGGCCCCTATCGCCTGCAATTGCTCGCGGTCGCCGACCAGAATGAGCTTGGCGCCCGTCTCCTGGACGGCACCCAGGAGCGTGTGCATATCGCGGGCGCTGAGAAGCCCGGCTTCGTCGGCGATCAGCACGGTCCGGTGGTCGAGAACCTGTTGACCGGCGTTGAGCATTGCGAGCCACGAGGCCGTCGCGCGGGATTCGACGCCAAGATCGTCTGCAAGCAGCTTCGCGATGCGCCAGGCCGTCGCGGTCGCGATCACGCGGTAGCCCGCCTCGCGGTAGGCTTCGACCAAGGGCTCAAGCGTCGTGGTCTTGCCCACGCCGGGCGCACCTTCGATGATCACGAGCGCGCTGCCTTTCGCCGCAGCGCCCACCGCGTCCGTCTGCTCGGGCGTAAGCCCAGCCGACCTGCAGGCGCTCGCCAGATACTCCGGATCGAGTGATAGCCATGTGCAGCCCGCGAGCGCCTGGCTGTTCGCGACCACCTCGCGCTCGATGGCGAGCATCTCGGGCGTCGAATAGGCGGGCAGGCCGAGGGCGTCGCGGCCGATTTCGATGACGGCGCCACTGCGCAGCAGCCTGTCGACTTCGCCAGCGGCGCGCTCGCTCGGAAGACCGGTGCCGACAAGCGTGGCGGTGATCGCGCGGATCAACTCGCGCCGCTCAATGACGCTTTCGTTTTCCGTGAGCGCGGCGGGTAACGCCTGTAAACGGGTCGAGAGCAGTTGCTCGGCAGCAACGCGATCGAGAATGCGCGTGTTGGTCCACAGCCGCTCTGTGAAGTTCTCGACATCGATCCCGAGCGAGCGCGCCGCTTCCGCCCAGATTTCTTCGCGATGTTTTGTCTGGTCCGGGCGTTTGGAACCGCGCGTCGCCTTCGCAATTGCTGCAGCGAGCGCCGTCGCCTGGGCGCTGGTGACCCCATGCTCGCCGAGTTCGGCATCGATCTCCTGCCGCCGCGCGCTGAAGTAGTCGATCGTACGCTCGTCGACGCCGGCGATCTCAAAAATTCCATTCTTGCCGACGCGGTCGATGGCGAAGCCGATCTTCTCCAGTTCGTGTGCGAGGGCGGCGTGATAGGTCGCTCCCGCTGCGAGCTTGAAGTCGCGTAAGATCTTCGAATGGAGGCCACCGATTGTAACGTCGGTGGGTCTGGTCGCAATGTTGAGAACGACGCCGTGCGTGTGAAGATTTGGGTCGCCGAACGTGCGGGCGTCGCTGTGCTCGGCCGGCCTGCTCTCGCCGTGCCGAAACAGCGCGACGCTCAGCGGGACATGCTCGATATAGACACCGTTGCGCCCGCGCCGCGCCCAGGCCGCTTCGCGTTCCAGCATCGCGAAGGTTGCGCGAGCTGCCCGGTATTGGGCATCTTCGATCAGCGGTTTTGTATCGTACGATGCAAAGGCCCAGGCGAGGCTGACGGACCGCGGCGCGCTCAATGTGAAATCGAAAGCCGGCGTTCTGTTCTGATGGCGGCGGACCTTGTCGAGCAGCGGCCGCCCGTCTGCGCCGATTGCATCGTATAAACGCTCGAAGGTCTTTCGCTCTACAGTGGAGCCGTCGGTCAGCCCCAAATCCCCCGCCGGCGCATACCAGATGCCCGGCGGCTCTTCGCCGCCAAGATAATACTCGGCTTGCCGGATGTAGTAGCTGCTCGAGGCCGCCGGATTCCAGGTCACAACCAAGATGAAGCCCCCGTAAGGAGGCCTTCCAATTACACCCGAAGCGACCTGCAAATTTCAGGAGCGAAGATTGAAGCGCCCTTTTCCGATTGGGCTTTCAACGGCGTGGCCGCCAAATGATGACGGGCCACTCCAACATCGCCGGATTGCCGGCCCCGACGAGGATCGCCTTCACCTTCATGTCGGCAACGCCCAGTTCATCGGCCAGATGCTCGGCCCGGATGATAGGCACTTCCTTTTCCTCCGTCGTCGTAGTTTTCGACGTGGCCGTCCCCTCCCGGCCCTTAGTCGTCGTGCTGGTGATCTTCTCGACCTCCACTGTGCGTTTGCCGATGACCTCTTCGGAGAATCGCACCGTTGCGCCGTCGAGGTTCTGCTGACAGACGATCTTGGTGCGGAAGCGTCGCAATATGCTGATAGCCTGCCGATCGCCGTAGCGTTCTTGCAGTTGCTCGATCTCATGGAGAGCGGCAGCGAGGACACCGACGCCTTTGTTTCGACCGATGTCGAGAAGGTCGGGGAACCGGCGCAGGCGTCCGAGCGAGGCCAGTTCGTCGAGGCACAGAAATATACGGCGCGTCTGCGAATTCTCGTACGACTCGTCGTTGATGTGCGCGGCGATGGTGTCGACCACGGCGCCGATCCAGGCCGCCGAAAGCTCCGGATAGCGGCCCGACCGCTGCACCACCACCGTTTTCGGCTGTGTCGGGTCGGCGTCGTCCAGCCAAGCCCGAAACGAGAATTGCCGGTTGGCGGGGACGTCCTGCCAGTTCTCGGCGAGCGGGCGCAGGAACCGCAACACTGCCGCGCGGAAGGACAAGAAGAAGCTGACTGTCGTCTTCGAAAGTCCGCCAGTCTCCTTGTCGATCTCGATCAACGTTGCCGCCGGCGGATAGAGCAACAACAGTCGTTCTCTCAGATCGACGGGATCAAGCAGGGTCGTTTGATAAAACTCAGAGATACCCCATGCCGTGCCATGATCGTGCTGGCAGAGTACGGCGCAGCCGGCGAGCAAGGTTCCACTACCCAGATCCCAGATATTGTGCTCGCCGGGCGTATGGGGCGCTTGCAACGCGCCAAACGCCTCAGCGTCGCTCATCGTCAGGACGTCTCGTCCGACGGCCCATGCATGACCGCCAGGGCGGTGGCCATGCAGCACGGCAAACGTGTCGTCGGTGAGGGGAAGCCCGCGCAAGATTTCGCCGGTCGTGTCGTGAACGAGAAGACGGATATTGCGCCCCGGAAACCGCCGCATCGCCGCCAGGATCTCGTTCAGGAAATGCAGGATGATGCGCGTCTTTCCAGACCCCGGCGGTCCGAGGAGCAGAACGCCGCGGATTTCGCGCAACCGCGCCAGGATAACCCCCGGCACAAGCGCAAGGTTGAGGCCGCCTTCGAGGCCTTCGTTTGCCATATGGCGCGCCGCGCTCGCCACGGCGGCACGGCCACGTACTAGTTCGAGCCCTTCGACGTGTCTGCGCGTGTCGATGATGCTGGCCTTCCGGACCATGATGATGGAGGCGGCGAACCATGCCGCCAAGCTCGCCGCCGTACAACCAGCGATACGCGAATAGAACTCGGTCGCGATCCCAGTCGCGATCGGAATTCGCCACAGCGTGACAACCGTAGCGACGACCTGGGAATAGCCGAAAATGATGTCTCGCTGCTCGGCGAGCACGTCGCCGTAGGACACGATCAGCGATTCCCACAGCCAGGAGCCGGTGACGAGCCATGGCCCATCGGCGATCCAGGCGGTCGGCGGCAGCATCCAGAACGCCACGTAGCCGCAGAAGACGATCATGGCCGTGGCGATCAAGGACCTCACGCGCTTGGTCGCTTTGAGATCGCGCCTTTCGTACTTGGCGAGCTTCATGGGTTGTCTCCTTGCAGGATCCCGCGCTTGCGCCAGACGATGATCGTTGCGCCGGCGGGGACGTAATTTTCGTGGAGATGACGGTTGGCTTGGCGCAGCTCTGCTTCAGCTATGGCGAGCAGGCCCGCTGTTCGCTCCCACGTCAGAGCGGTGGTCGGCACATAGATGCAGCCGTCGACCCATTTGTTCAGCCGCGTGCAGCGCGGCCAGGTGGAGGCGTCGATAGAGCGCACCGGCGGCGTCTGGTACTGCCACCGGTGGACCGCCGGAACGACGAGCAGAGCCGCGATGAGCATCGGCAGCCCCGCCAGCAGCGCCGCGACGGCGGCCTGCAGCCAGCTCGGCGTCGCCTTCCAGGCCTCGCGCAGCCGCCACTGCGGCGGTTTCGACGGCTCAGTGGGCGGCTGCGGCAGCTTGTGACCCGGGGCGATGTGCTTGACCACGTCGTCGTACTGCGTCGTCGTGAGGTCCTGCCATTCCGTGGGAGGCAGCCGTACGAATTCTTCGACCGTGAGTCTCTTGAGTTGTCGAACAAGCGCCTTTTGGTCGGCGGCGCGCTCTTCGCGCGCCACCTTTAAAGTTGTGTGGGAGTTGTAGAGGGTGCG
>JAHCKF010000073.1 GCA_026125925.1 Pseudolabrys sp. | reverse complement strand
CGCCGAGCAGCCCCCTAACACCTTGCCGCGCGGATAATTGAGCGCGCGGCCGTTGAGGCCGGGCTCCGGCTCGGTCTTGAACAGCCAGTCGGCACGCGAATTGCCGATGGCGAACAGGTAGCCGACCGGGATGTGAAACCAGATCCAGTTGTCCTTGCCGCCGGCTTCCAGCAACAGCACGCGCTTGGCCGGATCGGCGGACAGCCGGTTCGCCAGCACGCAGCCGGCCGAGCCGGCGCCGACGATGATGTAGTCGTAGTCGCCGTCGAGCGGCGTAGCGGTCGTCATTGACGTTTCCCTTTGCCGCAACTTTGCGTGATGGCAGGCGCCGTGACAAGCGGCCGGGAACTTGCTAGGTATGCCTTGTCGGCGGCGCATTGCGCATGCGTCCCGCGAAAGCCGGAACGGCGGTTCCGGCGACGGATCGACACTCAAACCGATTTGACGCCCACCCGGCGCCGTCCAGGCGCGCGAGGAGTACCGCCGTGATCAGGCCCGTGATCAAGTTTCTGTCATTTACCGCTGGCATTTTCGTTCTCATTGCCACCGCCGCCCCGCCGGCGCACGCGCAAAGCGCGAGCGCCGATACGCTCGTCGTCTTCGCCGCCGCGTCGATGAAGAATGCGCTCGACGACACCAACGCCGCCTTCACCAGGGCGACAGGCATCAAGGTGACGGCGAGCTATGCCGCCTCCTCGGCGCTGGCGCGGCAAATAGAGTCGGGCGCGCCGGCCGATGTCTTCATCTCCGCCGACCTAAAGTGGATGGACTACGTCGGCGACAAGAAGCTGATCAAGATCGACAGCCGCACCAATCTGCTCGGCAACAAACTGGTGCTGATCGCCGGCAGGGATTCAAAATTGCCCAGCATGACGATCGAGCAGGGCTTCGACATCGCCGCGCTCGCCGGCAACGGCCGCATCGCGGTTGCCGACGTCAAGGCGGTGCCGGCCGGGCTCTACGCCAAGACGGCACTGGAAAAGCTCGGCGCTTGGGCCAAAGCCGAGCCGAAGCTGGCGCAGGGCGAAAACGTGCGCGCCACGCTCGCCTTCGTCGCCCGCGGCGAAGCGCCGATCGGCATCGTTTATGAAACCGATGCCAAGGTGGAGCCGAACGTGAAGATCATCGCCACCTTCCCCGACGGCGCCTATCCGCCGGTGACCTATCCGGTCGCCGCGACGACCAACGCCAAGGCCGGCACGGCGAAGTATCTCGCCTTCCTGCGCGGCGATGCGGCCAAGGCCATTTTCGAGAAGTATGGCTTCAGCTTTCTGGCCAGCGCGAAAGCTTCGTGATTCGTGGCGACACAGGTGCAAGATCAGACCCGTCATCCTGAGGTGCGACCTCCGCGAAAGCGGAGGGAGCCTCGAAGGATGCACGGCCATTGCGGGGCCGTCGCCCTTCGAGGGCTTCGCTTCGCGAAGCCACCTCAGGGTGACGGAGATATTCTGTGCTCTCCTTGACCCCCGACGAATGGACCGCCGTCGCGCTCTCCCTGCGGGTGGCGGCGGTCGCGACACTGGCGTCGCTGCCGTTCGGCATCGCGGTGGCGTGGCTGCTGGCGCGCAAGAATTTTCCCGGCAAGACGCTGCTCAACGCGGTCATCTATCTGCCGCTGGTGCTGCCGCCGGTCGTCACCGGATATCTGCTGCTCATCGCCTTCGGCCGCCGCGGCCTGTTCGGCGCATGGCTGGAGAGCATCGGCATCGTGCTGTCGTTCCGCTGGACCGGCGCGGCGGTCGCTTGCGCGGTGATGTCGTTTCCGCTGCTGGTCGGCGCCATCCGCCTGTCGATCGAGGCGGTCGATCGCAAGCTCGAGGACGCCGCCGCGACGCTCGGCGCCAACAGGCTCTGGACCTTGATCACCGTGACGCTGCCGCTGGCGCTACCCGGCATCATCGCCGGCGCGGTGCTGGCCTTTGCCCGCGCGCTCGGCGAATTCGGCGCCACCATCACCTTCGTCTCCAATATCCCCGGCGAGACGCAGACCATCTCGGCCGCGATCTACACGCTGACGCAGGTGCCCGGCGGCGACGCGCAGGCGCTCAAGCTGGTTGTCATCGCCATCGCCATTTCGCTGCTGGCACTGGTGCTGTCGGAATGGTTCGGCCGCAGGGCCGGCGCCCGCGTGCACGGGGTGTGACGTGATTTCGGTCGACATCGACAAACAGCTCGGCGACTTCCGCCTCGGCGTCGGCTTCGAGAGCGATGCCGGCGTCACCGCGCTGTTCGGGCCGTCGGGCTCGGGCAAGACCTCGATCGTCGGAATGATCGCCGGTCTCATCAGGCCGGATCGCGGCCGCATCGTCATCGACGGCGAGCCCGTGTTCGACAGCGCCGCCAGCATCGACGTGCCGGCGCACCGCCGCCGTATCGGCTATGTCTTCCAGGACGGACGGCTGTTCCCGCATCTGTCGGTGGCGCGCAACCTCGATTACGGCCGCTGGATGACCGGCATGCCGCGCGACGAGGCGCAATTCAAACACGTCATCGACCTGCTCGACATCGCGCCGCTGCTCAAGCGTCGCCCCGGCACGCTATCCGGCGGCGAACGCCAGCGCGTCGCGCTCGGCCGCGCGCTGCTGATGAAACCGCGGCTGATGCTGCTCGACGAGCCGATGGCGTCGCTTGACGCACGACGAAAGAGTGAAATCCTGCCCTACTTCGTGCGGCTGCGTGACGACACCAGGCTGCCGATGATCTATGTCAGCCACGACGCCAGCGAGGTGAAGGCGCTGGCGAGCCGCATCGTGCTGCTCGACGGCGGCAGCGTGGTGAAGACCGGCGGGGTGGAGTTGCTTACCTGACTGTCGTCCCCGCGAAGGCGGGGACCCATAACCACAGGCTTTGGGCATAGGTACCAAGACAGCGATCTGACTTTGCGAGATACGGAAGCGTCACAGCGTATGGGTCCCCGCCTTCGCGGGGACGACAGTGTTCGGCTACACTCGCCCCATGTTCCCTCCTTCCCGCATCGTCTGCCTGACCGAAGAGACCGTCGAGACGCTCTACCTGCTCGGCGAGGACCGCCGCATCGTCGGCGTCTCCGGATATGCGGTGCGTCCCGCCCGCGTGCGCAAGGAGAAGCCGCGCGTCGGTGCCTTCATCTCCGCCGACGTGCCGAAGATTCTGGCCCTCGAGCCCGACCTGGTCCTCACCTTCTCCGACCTGCAGGCCGACATCGTCGCCGAGCTGATCCGCAACAATGTCGCGGTCCATGCCTTCAACCAGCGCGACGTTGCCGGCATCCTCGACATGATCCGCACGCTCGGCGCGCTGGTCGCCCAGCCGGAGAAGGCCGAGGCGCTGGCCCGCACGCTGGAAACACGGCTGCACCGGATCGAGGCGCAATCGGCCGGACTGAAACGGCGACCGCGGGTCTATTTCGAGGAATGGGACGAACCGATGATCTGCGGCATCGGCTGGGTGTCGGAGCTGATCGAGGCCGCCGGCGCCATCGACGTCTTCGCGGAACTGGCGAAGCGCAAGAACGCCAAGGATCGCACCGTCTCGCCAGGGGCCGTCATCGCCGCCAAACCCGACATCATCATCGGCTCATGGTGCGGCAAGAAATTCGTGCCGCCCAAGGTCGCCTCGCGTCCAGGCTTCGATACCGTGCCGGCGGTCGCCACCGGCTGGCTGCGTGAGATCAAGTCGACCGTCATTCTGCAACCGGGCCCCGCGGCGCTGACCGACGGGCTCGATCAACTCGCAACCATCGTGGCGGATTGGGCGGAAAATGCCCACGAAAAGGCCGATTGACGGCCGTTTGACCGATGGATTCGGGGCGGCTGGGCGTGCTAAGACCCATCCGACGCTCAAACGGGATTTAATGCGATGCAAACGACCGCGAACCGCTCCGCCCTGCTGGCCGATCTGGCGCTGATCGCCTTCCTCGTCGCCTTCGACGTGGTGGCGCGGCTGCTGCCGCATGCCTGGGGCTTCATGCCGATCGCGGCGAGCGCGTTGTTCGCCGGCCGCATGCTGCGCAACCCGGTGCTGGCGCCGGTGGTGCCGCTCGCCGCCATGGCGCTGTCGGGGCTGGCGCTGTCGGGCGACGACTGGCGTATCTCGCTCATCACTTACGTCGCGATCACCCTGCCCGCCTTCGCCGGCATGGCGACGCGCAACTGGCGCGGCGTGCTCGGCACCGCAGGGACCATGGTCGGCTGCTCAGTGGCGTTCTTCGCGATCTCGAACTTCGCGGTCTGGGCCTTCAGCGGCATGTACAGCCACACTTTGGCCGGTCTGACCCAGTGCTACGTGCTCGCCCTGCCGTTCTTCCAGAACAGCCTCGCCGGCGACATGTTCTGGACCGCGGTACTGTTCGGCGGAGCTTGGATGTTCCAGCACGTCCCGCAGATGGCGCGCCGTAACGGCTAAGGTTCAGCGCGCGAGCTTCTTCCGCAATTTTTGAATGACGGCCTTGGCGCGTCCGCTGACCGTCGCGGACGCCTCCGGCTCGTCGAGTTGCAGCCCGACGGTCGTGACCCGTCCATCCTTCACCTTCTGTGCCAGCAGCGCGATGGTGCCGAGGGCGACGATATCGCCGGCTTTGGCCGGGCGGCCGAGTTGCTCGGTGAAGAACGTCGCGAGATCCACGTCGGCATGGTCGGCGGCAACCTGAAGGCCGTAGATGTCGGCTAAGGCGCCGAGCGTCGCCTCGCCGGGCACGAAGAAGTCGCCGAGCATTTCGGGATCGGGCACGCGCAGCGGCGGCGTCACCATGAAGAAACGGTCGAGCGCCTGCGCCTTCTCCGGCGGCGCCAGCAGATAAACGTAGTCGCCTTCGACCACCGGCGCCGCCTCGACCGGCGTCAGGATCTCCTCATTGCGAATCACCAAGGTCGGCCGCGCCCAGTTCGGGATCAGGCCGCGCTTGAGGAACGGGCTGTTGGCCGGCACCGGGTAGCCGACGATCTCGCGCGACATCTGGCCGGGCAGATCGAGTTCGACGCGGCGCGGCAGTGGATCGACGCGGTTGAACGACATGTCGAGCTTGCGTGCCGACAGCGCCACGGTCCAGCCCTGGATCAACAGCGAGGAGACGACCACGACGAAGGCCACGTCGAAATACATCGATGCGCCAGGCAGGCCGACCAGCAGCGGGATCGACGCCAGGAAAATCGCCACGGCGCCGCGCAGACCGACCCATGAGATGAACAGCTTTTCCCGCCACTGGAAATTGAACGGCCACAGGCAGAGAAACACCGCGGCCGGCCGCGCGATCAGCATCAGCACCAGCGCAACGCCGATGGCGCCGATAATGTTTTCACCGAGCCGGCCCGGCCAGACCAGCAGGCCGAGCAGCACGAACATCACGATCTGTGCCAGCCAGGTGATGGCGTCGAGAAACACGACCACCGAATTCTGCGCGCGGATCTGGCGGTTGCCGACGACGAGACCGGCGATATAGACGGCCAGGAAGCCCGAGGCGTGGACCGTATTGCCGAACGCAAACACCACCAGAGCGCTGATCGCCACGAAGGGAGCGTGCAGCCCCTGCGGCAGGTCGACGCGATTAAGCACGAAGGTGATGGCGCGGCCGCCGGCATAGCCGATCACGGTGCCGAGCGCGGCGTCGCGGATCAGCGTAACGGCGGCGTGCGACCAGGACTGGCCGCCAACCGAGAGGATTTCGACCAGCAGCAGGGCGAGAAAGATGGCGAAGGGGTCGTTGGTGCCGGACTCCACTTCGAGCGTGGCGCGAACCCGAGGCCGCAAGCGCAGACCGCCGGCGCTGAGCAGGAAGAATACGGCGGCGGCGTCGGTCGAGGCCACCACGGAACCGAGCAGCAGCGCCTCGATCCAGCCGATGCCGAGCAGGAATTTGGCGGCCGGCGCCGTCAGCAGCGTGGTCACCAGCACGCCGAGGGTCGCCAGCATCACCGATGGCGCCAGCACGGAGCGGATGCTGGCAAAGCGGCTGCGCAGGCCGCCGTCGAACAAAATCAGCGCCAGGGCCACCGAGCCAACCGTGTAGGCGACGCCGACATCGTCGAAGCGGATGCCGCCGGGACCGTTCTCGCCGGCCAGCACACCGACCAGCAAGAACACCAGCAGCAACGGCGCGCCGAAGCGCAGCGCCAGCAGGCTCGACAGAATGCCCGCCAGAACCAGCAGGCTGCCCAGCAAAATCGCAATACTGACCGTGTCGAGCGCCGACATCCGAGTTGACCGTCCTCCGGAAGGTGCAGGGGCGATGCCGCGGCGTCTAACAGGGCCGCAAATCACCCCACCACAGGGAATCACATTCGATTGGCAAGAATAAACGGCAATCGTTCGACAAAGCGTGAATCGTCATGCCGCCGCCGGTCGGGCCGGCACCAGTCCCAGCATGGCACGGGCGATTTCGTGCTCGCCCATGATCACCGAGGTCGCGCCATGCTTGAACAGATACTGCACCTCTTCTTCCGAATGCGCCCGAGCCACGATCGGCAGGCCCGGATTGATGGCGCGCGCCTGGGCGACGGCCTGGCTGCCCTCGAAAGCATTCGGCACCGCGACCAGCAGACAGCGCGCCGCAGCCAGGTTGCAGGCGGCGATGACCTCGGCATCGGCGGCATTGCCTGCGATGACCTCCCGCCCCTCTTCGCGCAGGCGATCGACCGTGTCGGAATTTTCCTCGACGATCAGCAGCGGCGCGACATTGTCGCCGGCATTGAGCAGGAAATGCCGGCCGACGCGGCCGCAGCCGATCAACACGACATGGCCGGTCAGCGCCGTGACCGGGACCGGCTCGCGCGACGGCTCGGTGGGTCGCGCCGGCGCCGCTTCGGCATCGGCCGCGCCATCGGTCCGGGATGACGGCACGACTGAGCCGCGCGCCAGCCACCAGTCGAGCGCCGCAAAGCACAGCGGATTGAGCAGGATCGACAGGATGGCGCCGGCCAATATCAGCGCCCGACCGCTCTCCGGCAGCAGATTGAGCGCGACGCCGAGGCCGGCGAGGATGAAGGAAAATTCGCCGATCTGCGCCAGGCTTGCCGAAATGGTCAGCGCCGTGGCTTGCGAATAGCCGAAGGCACGCACCAGGGCGAAAGACGCCACCGACTTACCGATCATGATGATCAGCACCGTCGCCAGAAGCGGCAGCGGCTGCTGAAGGACGATCATCGGATCGAACAACATGCCGACGGAGACGAAGAATAGCACCGCGAAGGCGTCGCGCAGCGGCAGCGTCTCCTGGGCAGCCCGCTGGCTGAGCTCGGATTCGGCCATCATCATGCCGGCGAAGAAGGCGCCGAGGGCAAAGGAAACATCGAACAAGGTGGCGGCGGCGAAGGCGCAGCCGAGGGCGATCGCCAGCACCGACAGCCGGAACAGTTCGCGCGAGCCGGTATGGGCGATGTAGTGCAGGATCCATGGGATCACGCGGCGGCCAATCAACAGCATCAGCGCGAGAAATGCCGCGACCTTGCCGATGGTCAGCGCGATCGGCAGCAGCGCGGACTGCAAGTCGGCGCCGCTCTGCAGCCCGTTTTTGAGGATCGGTGCCAGCGCCGGCAGCATCACCAAGGCCAGGACCGTCGCCAGATCCTCGACGATGAGCCAGCCGACGGCGATGCGGCCGCGCTCGGTGTCGATCAGCCGCCGCTCCTGCAGCGCGCGCAGCAGCACCACCGTGGAGGCGACCGAGAGCGCGAGGCCGAACACCAGCCCGCCGGCGACGTCCCAGCCCATCG
The DNA here is from genome assembly GCA_026125925.1 of Pseudolabrys sp. Next base: position 3,793 of record JAHCKF010000073.1, on the reverse strand, counting down.
CCAGGCCGAGCGCCATGCCGAGGAGCGTCGCGACCGCGATCTGCGCCACCGCGCCGGGCAGCGAGATCGCCCGCACGGCCCACAGGTCCTTGAGCGAGAAATGCAGGCCGACGCCGAACATCAGCAGGATGACGCCGATCTCGGCGAGCTGGTTGGCGAGACCTATATCCGCGACGAAGCCGGGCGTCGCCGGCCCGATGACGACGCCGGCCAGCAGATAGCCGACCAGCGGTGAAATGCGGAAGCGCTGCGCGATTGCGCCGAGAGCGAAGGCCAGGACCAAGCCCGCCACGATCGTCGATATCAACGGCATGTGGTGGGTCATCGGCGGGCGGGCTCCGGCTGGGATTTCCACGAAGCGCGCAGCGCAGCGCTCGTCAACCCCAGGCGCACTATGTCGCTGCAAAGCGCCGCTTATAGGGCGAGCCGGGGCAGCCACGTGGCGATTGATGGAAAAGCCACCAGGATCAGGACGAGCACGAGCATGACCGTCAGAAACGGCAGGACGTGCCGGAAGATGTCGGGCAGCGCCACGCCATCATCATTCGCCGCCGCCTTGGCGGTGAACACGAGGAGGCCGAATGGGGGCAACAATTGAGCCGCCTCCAGCGTGATCACCCCGACGACGGCAAAGGCGAGCGGATCAATGCCCATCCGAGCCGCCGCAGGTGCAAACAGCGCCACAGTCAGCGCCATGATCGAGAGCTGATCGAGCACGACCGACAGGATCAGCCAAGCCGCCACCATCGTGGCGAGGCCAAGGGCGAGACCGAGGCCGGACAGCGCGTGCTCGATCGCCGCGCCGGCGCCGGTCAGGCCGAGCGCTTGCGCATAAATCTGGGCCGTAAAAATGAGCAACAGGATCGGCGCCGATCCGCGGCCGACGACGAGGATGGCCTCGACGATGGCGGGAAGCCGCATGCCCTTGCGCAAGGCCATCAGCAGCCCGATCACCGCACCGACGCTGGCGGCTTCCAGCGGCGTCAGCAGCCGCGTGCCGATGCCGCCGAGGATGACGATCAGCGTCACGAGGAGACCCATGGCGCTCTCGACGGTGTGCGCCGGCAGCGACGCTTTTTGGGCCTCGGCGGCAACGGCCGGTTTGTCGGCCAGCGACAGCACCGCGCCGGCAAACAGGATCACGGCGACAATGGCTGGCACGACGGCGGCGAGGAACATCGGCCCAAGCGGCTGATGGGCGAGCAGGCCCCAGACCGTGAGCAGCACGCTCGGCGGAATGAGCGCGCCGAACGCAGCTGCGCTCGCCAGCAAGCCGAGCGCCGTGGCGCCGTCATGGCCGTCGCGCTTGAGCGCCGGATAGGTGATGCGCGTGAACCCTGCGGCGCTCGAGGCGCTCGCCCCCGCAACGAAGCTGTAGAGCCCCTGTCCGATCGCGGCGGCCAGCGCCGCACCACCGGGCAAACTTCGGAGTTGGCGGCCAAGGACTTGAAAGATATCCGTCACCGCGCCGGACCGCGCAATGAATTCACCCATCAGCATCAATAGTGGAATGACGAGGTAGGCCGGCTGGCGCAGACCGTCATAGGCCGTGGCAGCGAGGAGATTGGAGACGGCTTGCCAGTCGCCCGTGCCCCACCACAGTCCGAGAACCGCAACGACACCCAAAGCAACGGCGATCTGGGCGCCGAGGGCGACCAGCACGACAAGCCCGACAATCAACAGCGTTGCAGCGCCCAATCCAATCACCGGCCCGCCTTAGCACGCCGGCCGGTCAGGGCTCCAGTTGGCCGAGATCCGCCAGTTCACGTTCCAGGGTCGGCTCCGGCCCGGTCAGATCGAGGAACCCGAGGACAACGTAATTGATCGCCGCCATCGCCGCGCCGGCGAGGATGACGAAACGCGCCGGCCAGGCCGGGAAACCGGGGCCGCTGCCGCGCAGGAAGGCGGTCATGGCCGGCTCCCAATTGGCCGCGACCAAGCCGGCGAACAGCAGCGCGCCGAGCGCATAGCCCACCGCGAGGACGACACGGCGGGTCGGCCACGGCATCAGGCCGAGCAGGAAATCGGCACGGGCCATGGAGCGGCAGCGCACGGCATAGCCCGCCTGCAGGAACACGATCATGACGATGGCATTGCCGACGACATCGCCGGCGCCGCCGAGCGGATGACGGCTGAATTGCCGGCTCACCGTGTCGGCGAGGATGACGATCGCCAGCACGAAGGTCAAAGCCGCGGCCATGACCATCATCGACCGCGACAGCCGGTCGGCCAGCGCGACCGGCTGCATCGCCGCTGTCTGCCGGCGCTCGTGCATCAGAACGCGACTTTATCGCCGCCCTTCAATGACAGGATTTCACGCGCTTCGTCCGGCGTCGCGATATCGAGACCGAGGCCCTCGAGGATCGACCGCACCTTCTTGACCTGTTGCGCGTTCGACTCGGCAAGCTTGCCGGGCCCGATCCACAGCGAGTCCTCAAGGCCGACGCGCACATTGCCGCCCATCGATGCTGCCATCGCCGCGATGCGCATCTGCGCCGCGCCGGCCCCCAGCACCGACCAGTGATACTGGTCGCCGAACAGGCGGTCCGCCGTGCGCTTCATCATCATGACGTCTTCAGGATGCGTGCCGATGCCGCCGAGGATGCCGAACACCGACTGGATGAACAGCGGTGCCTTGATGACGCCGCGGTCGAGGAAGTGCTTCAGGGTATAAAGATGGCTGATGTCGTAGCACTCGACCTCGAAGCGCGTGTTGTTCTCGGCGCAGGTGGTGAGGATCATCTCGATATCGGCGAGCGTGTTCTTGAACATGCCCTTGCGTGTGCCTTCGAGATACGGCTCTTCCCAGTCGTACTTGAACTTGCCCTTGAACCGCTCGATCATTGGATAAAGGCCGAAGTTCATGGTGCCCATGTTGAGCGAAGCGACTTCCGGCTTGAACGTCGCTGCCGGGCGCAGGCGCTCTTCGACGGTCATGGTCGGCGCGCCGCCGGTGGTCAGGTTCAGGACGACGTTCGAGCGCTGCTTGATCACCTTGAGGAATGGCGAGAACAGTTCGGGCGACTGATCGGGGCGGCCGTCTTGCGGATTGCGCGCATGCAAGTGCACCACGGCGGCGCCGGCCTCGGCCGCGCCGATGGCCGCGTCGGCGATTTCCTGCGCGGTGACCGGCAGATGCGGCGACATCGAGGGCGTGTGGATGCCGCCCGTGACGGCGCAGGTGATGATGACTTTGCGGGCTTTGGCCATGAGCTATCCGTCCTTGGGGTAGGTGCGATGTGTTCTTGGTCGTTGGACTTAGACGGCAATCCTAGAGTATGTGCCGGGCGGACGTCACCTTGCATGGCGCATGAGCGCGCGCCACAAAAAACTGGATAGGGCCGTTGCAAGATACCCCTCAGAAGTCCGGAATTTCGCCGGGCGGAACAGCGCCGGGTTTCTTCATCGGCATTGCCTCCGGCATCGGCGCGGCGCTGGCCTGGGCGGCGGGGTTCGCGGTGGCGAAACATGGCATCACGGTCGGCTTCTCGCCGGCCGATCTGGCCGTGCATCGCTACTTCTGGACGGGGCTGTTGTTGATCCCGCTCGTTTTCCAGTACGGCATCAAGGATGTCGGCGGCGTCGGCTGGGGCCGCGGTTTCGTCCTCGCGGCCCTCTCCGGCCCGACCCAGGCGCTGGTCGCCTATACCGGATTTATTCTGGTGCCGTTCGGACACGGCACGACGATCCAGCCGGCGACGGCGGCTCTCGCCGGCATCCTGCTCGCCGCCGTCCTGCTCAAGGAGCGGCTGACGGCGTCGCGGCTGATCGGCGCCGTCACCATCACCGCCGG
>JAHCKF010000072.1 GCA_026125925.1 Pseudolabrys sp. | reverse complement strand
GCAGTCGCGGCCGCTGCACAAGGCCCTGCGCTACAGCCAGCATCTGCTGCTGTCCGCCGCTCAGCGCGGCGCCCTTTTCGTGGCGCTTTTCGGCGATCTCGGGAAAGTATGCGAGCGCTTCCTCGATCCGGACGGCGCGTTCGCCGCGCGGTACGTAATATCCCGCCAGCAGCAGGTTGTCGGTGACGCTGAGCTGCGTGAAGACGCGATGCCCTTCGATGACATGAGCGACACCGGCGCGCACCATTGCGCGGGCATCCGAGCCGCGCACGTCGTGGCCGTCGAGGCGGATCGTGCCTTCGCTCGCCGGCAGCAGACCGGAGATGGTGCGCAGCAACGTCGTCTTGCCGGCGCCGTTCGGACCGAGCAACGCCACCACCTCGCCTTTGCCGATGGCGAGGTTGACCCCATGCAGCACGCCGATCTTGCCGTAGCCGCTGGTGAGGTCCGTCACTTCGATCAGCGATTCAGCCGCCGAGATAGGCACTGACCACCTCCTTGTGCTGGCGGATTTCTGCCGGGGTGCCGGCTGCGAGAACCCGGCCGAGATTGAGCACCGTCACCTGGTCGCAGATGTCGAAGATCAGATCGGCGTGGTGCTCGACCAGCAGGACGCCGACACCCTGGCGGCTGATCTCCCGGATCAGTTCGCCGAGCCGCGCGATCTCGTCGACCGAAAGACCTGCCGCCGGTTCGTCCAGCATGAGAAACTGCGGACGCAGCATCAGCGCGCGCGCGATTTCGAGGAAGCGCAGCTCGCTGTGTTGCAAGCGGTCGGCGCGCACCGCGGCAAGGCTTTCCAGGCCGACAACCCGCAGGGCGAGGCGGGCCGCCTCCGTGAGCTTGCGCTCGTCGTCACGATGCCGCGGCAGCGCGAGCAGCGACTCGACCAGTGTACCTTGCCCGGCGATCGTGCCGCCAATCATGACGTTCTGCAGCACCGAGGCCTCGCCGACGATCCGCGGCGTCTGGAAAGTGCGCGCGATGCCATGAGCCGCTCGCGTTTCCGGCCTGCCCGGCTCGAGTTCTTCGCCACCGAGCATGACAGTGCCGGTTTGCGGACGATAGTAGCCGGAGATGACGTTGAGCGTCGTCGTCTTACCACTGCCGTTCGGCCCGATCAGGCCGTGAATGCGCGCAGGCTCGACGTTGAGATCGACACCGTCGATGGCGCGGACGGCGCCGAAGCTCAGAGCAATGCCGCGCAAAGCAATGGTCGTTTGGGCGCGCTCATGCGCCAGGATGTCCGGCAGCAAGGCCGGCCGCGGCACGATGGCGCGATTGGACTGCAGCGGGCGCCGGTTCTTGAAGTCCAGCAGCGCGGCGATGCCACCCGGCGCAACGAGAACCACCGCCAGCAGCAGGACGGCATAGAGGAACGTCGACCAGGCCGCGAGCGGCGCGGCGAACTCCGGCAGCAAGGTCAGGATGACGGTGCCGAGCAGCGGCCCGAGGATCGAGCCGCGGCCGCCAATGAGGATGGCAATGAAGAACAACACCGACAGATCGAAGCTGAAGGCTTCCGGCGTGATGTAGGTTTGCAGGGTCGCGAACAGCCCGCCGGCGAATGCCGCGAAAGCGCCGGCCAGCAGGAAAACCGACACCAGCATCTTCGGTTTTGAAATGCCGAGCGACTCCGTGGCCACCTCCGCATCACGGATGGCGACCAAAGCGCGGCCGAACCGGCTGTGTGCGACATTCGCGGTCATCCAGGTGCCGAGCACGGCACAGCCCAGACAGAAGTAGAAGAACCCTTTGGTCGTGTTGAAGGGAGCCGGAAACTCCGGGCCCGGCAAGCCGATGCCGCCGCCGGTCACGCTCTGCCAGGCCAGCGCGATCTGCGTGACGATGGTCGCGAAACCGAGCGTCGACATGGCAAAATAGAAGGTGCGCAGGCGCAGCGCCGGCAGCCCGACAATGACGCCGAAAATCGCGCCGAAGAGCGCCGCCACGCCGAAGGCGACGAAGAGCGGCATCGGCGGCAGCACATTGCCGCCGACCAGCACGCTGGTCGTATAGGCGCCGAGCGTCAACAGCGCGACATAACCGATGGCGAGTTGCCCGGCGAAGCCGACGATCAGGTTGAGGCCCGACACAAGCATCCAGTAGATCGCCGCCCGCGTGGCGATGAGCGCCCAGTAGTCGTTGCTGACCATGGGGACGATCGCGGCAAAACCGAAGATCGCAACGAACGGCAGGACGTGGACCGCCATGTCGCGCCAGGCGGGCTCGGCGTGGGACGCCGCCATCCCGGCGGGCTGCGTGTCGGCTTTCATCATACTCTCCGCGCCGAGGACGAGCCGAACAGGCCTTGCGGCGCCGCCAGCAGCACGACGATGAACATCACAAACACCGCGACCGACGAGAAGATGCCGCCGACGAGGAAGTTGGCGGTCTGCTGGAACAGGCCGAGCGCGAAGCCGCCCACCACCGCGCCGCGGTTATTGCCGAGCCCGCCGAGCGCGACCGGAACGAAGCCGTAGAAGTTGAGCAGCGGCCCGTTGGCGACGAAGGCCAGCAGCAACTGGCCGCCGGCAAAGCCGGCAAAGCCGCCGATGGCTGCGGCCAAAGCGTAGCTGGCCATGCGCAGATTGCGCTCCGGCAGGCCGAGAGCGCGCGCGGCGAAATTGTCTTCGGCAATCGCCACGAAGGCGTGGCCGACCAGCGTTCGCCGATACAGGAATTCGAGGCCGAGGAGCGTGATGACGCAGGCGACGATGGGCAGCCAGAACTTCTCGTCGAGGATGCCCGAGCCGATCCCGAAGATCTTCGGGAACGGCTGCGGCTCCGTGCTCCATTCGATCGCCGTGACCTGCTGGATCATCAGCGCCAACGCCAGCGTCGATAATACGTAGAGATGCTGATCAAGGCTCTTGAGCACCGGGCGGACGGCAACGATCTCCGTGACGACCCCGAGCACCGCGCAGCACAGCAGGGTTGCGATCAGTCCCGGAATGAACGGGAAGCCGAGCCGCACCATGAACAGCGAGCCGAAGACGCCGCCGAGCATGCCAAGCTGCCCGGCGGTGAAGCTCATGACGCGCGATGTCGAGAACATCGTATTGTATGTCACGCCGATGAGCGCGTAGACCGCGCCCACCGCGAGACCCGACGCCAGGATCGAGGCCAGCATTGTGTGCCGATTTCCTTATGTGTAGCCGGGCGCGAGGCGGAACGTGCCGTCCTTCGCGCTGGAGGCATCGGACATCACCACATCCTGGCCCGGATAGCCGTTATGCTCCGTGGGCGTGAAGGTATATTCCCCGAAATAGCCCGGATATTTCTTCACGCTGTTCCAGTATTTGATGATGTCCTCGTGGGACGCGGCGCCTTCCTGGAACGCCTTGGCGATCAGGGTGATGGCGTCGTAGCCGCCGGCGACCCACCAGAGCAGCGTATCCTTGAGGTCGACCTTGCCCTTGAGCTTGCCGACAAACTCCTCGCTGCGCGGCGGCAGCTTGCCGCCGGCATCGTAACTGCAACTCCGGTAGCCGACCGCGTAGACCTTCTCCCAGTTGGCCGGCTTTTCGATCAGCGCCTTGATTTCGCCCGACGACATCGACGGATGGCCGACGAAGGCGACGTCCCAACCCATGTTGGCGCGCGTATTGAAGACGCGCATCGTACCGGTCGACGTGCCAGACGACGATGGTCTCCGCGCGCCGGCATTCTTGGCGCGCAACAAGGTCGGCGTCATGTCCAGCGCGTGGCGTCGATATTGGCCTGATGAACCACCTCGGCGCCGTCCTTCGCCAGGCCCGGCCACCGATGCATTGAGGGGCGGCGACGCCGTAGCCGGTAATTTGTCGCCGGTGGCGACCTTCTTGGCCGCCGAGAATCTGCAACGCATAGCGCCGCACCGCGTCGTCCACACGTATTGGACGGCGACAGGCGGAAGGCGTTGGGAATTTCTTTTTCGTCGATCGAGCTGTCGATGGCGCAAAGGATATGAATGTTCGGCATCTTGGCGCGCGAAACATGATCGGCGTAATCGCCAGCGACTCGCCGGAATTCGTCAGACTGAACCACATCGACCTTCAACTGACTGTTGATCATCTCCTGCGTAGTTGACCGCGGTCGGATCGCCGCTACTCGCGGGTGATGATCTCGATCTTGCGGCCCTTGACGCCGCCGGCGGCGTGATGGTCTCGGTGGCGAACGCGGTACGGTCGAACCCACGTGGCCGGCGCGGAGCTTGGACCAGTCCAGGAGCGCCAGCCAGCCGATGCGGATCCGGACCGGATTGGGCAATGGCCGGGCTGGCAAGCCCGAAGCCAGCGCGTTCCTTTCGTAAATCGCGGCGAGTAATCCTCATGGCTTCCTCCTATGTTTTTATATTCAGCGCATCGTCGTCGCGACCGCTCAAGACGTCATGTCTTCAGCCGTTCGACGTAATCCATATTGAACGTGAACCCCCATCCCGGCCGTTTCTCGGAACGATCGTCACCGTTCTCAGAATTCGAGCTGCTCCCGATACAGTTCACGAACCACGGCATGTATTCGAGATAGATGGCATTCGAAGGTCCGCCCAGGACCTGGAGAATGCTGGTCTCGGGAACAGATGGCTCGACACCACGGCACGTCGCGGCTTTCGGCAGAAGTGCCCATTTTATGAACTCGCCGCCGGCGCGCACAGGTCGAGCATCAGAATGTCCGCCGAACGCAATTCGAGCATGCGGCGAAAGCCATAACGCGTGTATTCGGTCGCCGCTGGCGATCGGCCGTATCGAAGAGCGCGGCCAGACGCGCGCGCCGGGCCGTCGAGATCCCAGGCCGGCAGCGGCTCTCCGAACCGGTCGGGTCGAACTCCTCCGAGCAACCAGAAGGCCAGATCGCTGGTTTTTCGTTGAGTTGCTGATGGCGTCGGCCATCAGCTTGTTACAGGCCCGTCGCCTGACACGCGCAGCGCGCACGCGCTGGCATCCGTCACCGGAGATCGGCGGCGCCGACGGCCGACAGGAAGCTCTCGGCCTCGGCCGTGAGTTCGTTGATCGTGCTGGTGAGCCACAGGCCGCCGCTGTGATAGGCGGGCACCCTTGCCTGCGCGCCGCCAGGCCCGAGGGCAGTGCGACGCAGGTTGACGGTCTTGTACATCCCAGAGCGCACCGTCGGCGCGGAGATGCCGACCACCGGCACGCCCTTGTGGCCGAGGAAGTTGATGTCCTTCCAGGCCCGTGCCCAGAACTCCGCGATGTGTCCGGCGTCGCGGCCGATCAGCAGATCCGCCAGTTCGTCGATCATCTGGCGAAGAACTTTGGTGCGCCGGTTGTTCAGCGTGAAGACCAGGTTCTCGCCGATGACCCCGGTATCGCCGTGGACGAAGACCAGGACGCAGCCGAAGGTGTTGATCTGGCCGAACGCCGTACCGATCGGCTTCTTCAGCGTCACCACGACCGGACGGGTTTCGACGCGCGCGATCTTCATCGGCGCACCTGACCGGATGTCGCCGCGGCGGACGAATAGCGCGCCACCAGATCGAGATCGGGATCGCAGCCGAGCCCCGGCCCTTGCGGCACCTGCACCTTGCCGTTCTTTGCCGTCACCCAGGGCTCGAAGGGGTTGCCCTGCATCTCGAGCCACAGCACCTCGACCAGCGGCCGCTCAACCAGCGCCGCGGTGATGTGCAGCGCCGCGATGAAGCCAGGGCCGAAATACGGGCTGTGCGGCGCGACCTCGACGCCCTGCGACTGGCAATAATTGATGACGCGCACCATCTCGCCGACGCCGCCGATCTTAGTCACGCTCGGCTGCGCCACGTCTATGGCGCCCGCTTCGATCAGCGATTTGAAGCCGAACAGTCCGGCGACGTTCTCGCCGGCGGAAATCGGAATGCCGCGCTCGCGCACTTTCGCCAGGCCATGGCAGTCCTCCGGCGGCCAGACCGGTTCCTCCAGCCACATCAGATCGTCTTCGGCCAGCGCGTCAGCCATGTCTCGGGCCACCGGTACCGACCAGGCGCAATTCACGTCGAGCATGATGCGCGCATCGTTGGCGCGGGCTGCTTCTTTCGAGGCAAGCACGGCTTCGCGCGTCGTTTCGTGCAGCTTGATGTAGCGATAGCCGCTGGCGCAGGCCGCGGCCGTGTTGCGGGCCACCAGTTCCTCGCGATTGCTGTAGGCCAGCAGGCTCGCATAGGCCTCGAGCTCGGTCCGCTGCGCACCGCCGAGAAGCTGATAGAGCGGCTTGCCGCAGCGCTTGCCGAGCAGATCCCACAGCGCGATCTCGATACCGGAAAACGCAAAAACGAAGGGACCGTTGCGGCCGAGCAGATGTACCGAATGCTGGATGCTCCGGGTCAGGGCGTTGATGTCGCTGGCGTCGCGCCCGATCACGAGCGGACCGACGATGGTGTCGAGCGCCGCCTTGGTGGCCGGGATCGCGGCATGGCCGAAAGCCTCACCCCAGCCGACAAGGCCGTCTTCGGTCGTCACCTTGACCAGCAGGATTTCGAGATGGGTCCAGGGCTTGCCGGCGAAAAGCGGCGGCGGGCCGCCCATATCGCACGGCAGCGCGACAACGAAGCTCTCGACGGACGTGATCTTCACGGAACTAGCCATGATGTGTCGTTCGATCCCGCCCTGCCTGGCTTTTCTATCCTTGCGGCCCGGACGCTACCGGGGCGTGAGATAAGGTCAATTGACCCGAACTTACATCTATATCAGTATTCCTTATGTCTTTGAGTTTCCGCCAGTTGCAGGTGGTGCGGGCCGTGTCCCGTCATGGCTCGGTTATCGGCGCGGCAAGCGCGCTCGGAATCTCGCAGCCGGCCGTGAGCATGATGCTGCGCGACTGCACCCGCGCCGCCGGCTTCCCTCTCTTCTTGCGCAAGCAGGGCCGCCTGCAGCCGACCATGGAAACGTCGGCGCTCATGACCGACCTCGACCGCATCTTCGACGGCGTCGAGCGCGTCGGCCGCATGCTCGAAGACATGAGGGATACCAAGGTCGGCTCGATCCACATCGCGGCGACGCCGACGCTGGCGGAGAACCTGCTGCCGGTGGCGGTGGCCGCGTTCAAGCAGACCCGGCCGCATGTTCAGATCACGATCCACACGATGGACAATATCAATGTCGTCAATAGCGTCATTGACGAGCACGTCGACTTCGGACTGGTACTGTCGCCCTTGTCGCATTTCGATGGGCAGCTATTCGAATTGTGCTCCGCCGAACTCATCTGCGTCGTGCACCCCGACAATCCCCTGGCGGCGCGATCGCAGGTAACACCGGCGGATCTGGAGTCCTACCCTCTCATCTCGTTCAGCCGCAGCCTGCCGCTCGGCATGCTGGTCGAAAAGACGTTCCGCGATGCCGGCGTACCGCGCCGCATCACGCTCGAGGTCAACCAGTCATCGGTCGCCTGTGCTCTGGCGCGGGCGGGCGCCGGCGTCGCCATCGTCGACCCGTTCTGGCTGATGGACAACCGCGACCACGGCCTCGTGCGTCTTAAGGTGCGGCCGCGGACGGAAGTGGTCGCCCAGGTTCTGGTGCCGAAGAATGCCACTTTGTCCCGGCCGACCCGCCTCATGATCGCGGCGCTGCGGAAGGCGGCCAAGAGCGCCAAGGTGTAAAGCACCGGACGCAAGATTCATCGCGGCGCACCGAACGGCTTTTCTCTTCGGAACAACACCGAGCTGCTGCCGATAAGTGTGCGGGTCACTCCCCACGCCGGCGCGGATGCCGCCCGCGAATGGCTTCATGAAAAAGATAAAGTGCCGCCAGCAGAACGTCGCCGTCGTCACCGACAGCGAGGCCTTGACTGGATCCTGGGCGTAAGGCGGCAACACCGCCTGCGCCGCGGCGTCCGCCACCTCCTCCGCGCCGCCCTCAGACGGCGTCGCTTGGCATGACATCGAGCCTCACGACAATGCCCTCCAGCGCCTTGTCAGGCGCCGGATAGCGTTCCATCACCAGCGGATCGTGACCCGGAACGATATGTGCCGGGGTCGGCGCCTGCGCGAGCAGCGCCTCGAAGCCGTCGAGCATCTCGCCGACATGGAACGAGGTCGTATAAGGCCGGCGGCTCTCCAGATTCTCATAGAAATGAGAGACATCGGACGCGAGCACGACCCAGCCGCGCCGGGTGTGCACGCGCACGAATTGCAGGCCGGCCGAATGGCCGCCGACGACGTGCAGCGAGAGGCCGGGCGTCAGTTCCCGATTGCCGAAGTGCCACGCCACGCGTTGCGCGAAATTGAGTCGGACAATGCCGCAAACGTCCTCGACCTCGAAGGAATGCGCGAGCCGCGGATAGGCCATGTAGTGGCCGGTCGCGTAATGCATCTCCGGCTCCTGGAGATGGAAGCGCGCTTTCGGAAAGCGGTGGAAGTTGCCGACGTGATCATAATGCAGATGGGTAAGGATGACATCGGTGACGTCGGCGGCGTTGACGCCGATCAGGCCGAGCGCGTCGATTGGATCGCGCAGGAACGTGCGCTTGCGCCTCGCTGCAACCTCCGCGGTGAAGCCGCAGTCGACGACAAAGGTGCGTTCAGGTGACACCGCAGCCCACAGGAAGTAGTCCATGGGCATCGGCCCATCATGCGGGTCGCCGCCGATGAAATGGTCGCGGCGCTGCGCCTCACGTGTCGCATAGCGCAGCGCGTAGAGCTCGAATTCCGGCAGGTCGGAGATCATCGCGTGTCCTTGAACGTTTTCTGGCGCTTATTGCGGGGCGGCGCAGCCCCGCCCTCCATCGGCGCGCGCTGTTTCGCAGGGCGGAATATGAATTTTGGGCGCTCCATCCTTGCATGTCGTTGTCGCCGTCGATATGACGTTACTATAATATAGTCATACAATTCTGATGCGGCGGCCAACGCGCTTCGTGGGCCGCGGGGGGAGGAAAAAGCTCATGGCCGCGCGCCCGACCGCCGCGAGCAGCACCGCCGCGCTTGCCGGCGGCATTCACGCCGATCCCGCGCAACGCTCCGCCACGACTATTCTCGTGCATCCCGCGCCGAGCTGGCGCAGCAACCGCGTCGCTTTGCCGATCCCTGCGGCAGCCCATAGGATCGCGGGCAACGACAGCGAGCGGAGGACGCGATGAGCGACGACACCTACGAAATTTACGCGATCAAGTACGGCCGCCACGACCGGAAGGCAGCGGACAACTTCATCGGCGGCGATCCCCACGACGTGCCGATGCCGCTCGACTATTTCGTCTGGGCGATCGTCGGCAAGGACCGCACGGTCGTGCTCGACACCGGCTTCGACCAGGCGCGCGCCGCCGCCCGCAAGCGCAACATTTCCAAGCCGGTCGGCGACGGCCTGCACGCGCTCGGTGTCGATCCGGCATCGGTGCAGGACGTCATCATCTCGCACATGCACTACGACCACGCCGGCAATCACGACCTGTTCCCCAATGCCCGCTACCACCTGCAGGAATGCGAGATGGCTTTCGCTACCGGCCGCTGCATGTGCCACGCCATGATGCGCATGGCGTTCGAGGCCGCGGACGTCACGGCGATGGTCGACAAGGTGTTCAAGGACCGGGTCGTGTTTCACGACGGCGCCGCCGAGATCGCGCCCGGCCTTTCGGTGCACCATATCGGCGGTCACTCCAAGGGTCTGCAGGCGACGCGGGTCAAGACGCGGCGCGGCTGGGTCGTGCTGGCCTCCGATGTGGCGCACTACTACGCCCATCTCGACCAGCGCCGCGTGTTTCCGATTACCTATAACGTCGCCGATGTGCTTGCCGGCTACGACAAGGTCGAGGCGCTGGCGACGTCGAAGGCACATGTCGTGCCCGGTCACGATCCGATCGTCCTCGACATCTATCCAGCGGCGCGACCCAACATGGAGGGTTGGGCGGCGCGGCTCGATGCCGATCCGAAAGCGAGGCCGTCTTCCGCAAGGACCTGACAATCGGCGACGGACCGGCAACTGGTGATACCATCGTTCGAAAAACCAAAAACAGGAGGAAACGCACAATGAAGAAAATTATTGCCGCCCTTGCGCTCGGCGCTGTCGTATTGGCGACCGCCCCGGCCAACGCCGAGGTCAGCGAATTGCGGGTGCCGCTCGGCGCCGGCGGCTTCGGCTTCCTGCCGTTGCACATGATGAAGAAATTTCAGCTCGTCGAGAAGGAAGCCGAAAAGCTCGGCATCAAGCTGACCGTCAACTATGCAAAAATCGGCGGCCCTTCGGTGATGAATGACGCACTGTTGTCAGGCTCGGCCGACTTCATCTCGGCCGGCCCGCCGTCGTTCCTGATCTTGTGGGACCGCACCAAAGGCAAGGGTGACGTCAAGGGCGTCGCGGCCATGAGCACGATGCCGATGTATCTCAACACCGCGTCGGACCACCTGAAGAAGCTGGACGACCTCAAGGAGGGCGACAAGATCGCCGTGACGGCGGTCAAGGTGTCGATCCCGGCGATCATCATGCAGATGTACGCCAAGCAGAAGAACGGCGCCGATGCCACCTTCAAATACGATCCGTTCACCGTCTCGATGACTCATCCGGACGGGGTGGTCGCCATGCTCTCGGGCAATAAGCAGATCACGGCACACTACACCTCGCCGCCCTTCGCCCAGCGCGAACTGGAGGACGGAAAGATCAAGACCATCCAGACGACCAATGACGTGATGGGCGGTGCTCAGACCTTCACGATGATCTCGACCACGACCAAGTTCCACGACAACAACCCGAAAGCCTATGCCGCGTTCGTCAACGCCTTGAAAGAATCCTTCGCCATGATCAAGAAGGACAAGAAGGCCGCCGCAGAGGTGCTGCTCGAATCGATGGGCGGCAAGGGGTGGACAATCGACCAGCTTGTCAAAATCCTCGACCAGCCGGACATCTACTACACCACCAAGCCGGAAGGCGTCATGAAGTACGCCGACTTCATGAACTCGATCGGCACGCTCAAGAACAAGCCGGCCTCGCTCGACGACCTGTTCTTCGACGCCAAGTCGCTCGGCGGCGGCAACTAGTCCACGCCGTCTGCACGTTTGCCAGTGGCGGCGCCGCGCGCGGCGTCGCCCTGGCTCCTTCATTCGGAGCATTATGACCAATGGATAAAGGCGCCGCCCCCATTCTGGCTGTCAAGGGCGTGACACTTCAGTACCAGACCCGCGACCATCTGGTCACGGCCACCTACCGCGTCAGCTTCGACATCTATCGCTCCGACCGCTACGTCATTCTCGGTCCCTCCGGCTGCGGCAAGTCGACTTTGCTGAAAGCCGTCGGCGGCTTCATCCGCCCCGTCGAGGGCGAAATCCGGCTCAATGACGTTTCGATCAGCGCGCCGGGGCCGGACCGCGTGCTGGTGTTCCAGGAATTCGACCAGCTTCTGCCGTGGAAAACGGTGAAGCAGAACGTCGCCTTTGCGCTCACGGCGAGCGGCAAGATGCGCGGCAAGGAAGCCGAGCAGCGCGCGTTGCACTACATCGACATGGTCGGCCTGACGAAATTCGCCGACAATTATCCGCACACTTTGTCCGG
The DNA here is from genome assembly GCA_026125925.1 of Pseudolabrys sp. The sequence goes on along the minus strand of JAHCKF010000072.1, from coordinate 88 downwards.
TGGCATGAAGCAGCGCGTCGCGATTGCCCGCGGCATGGCGATGGAACCGGAAATCCTGCTGATGGATGAGCCATTCGCCGCGCTCGAC
>JAHCKF010000071.1 GCA_026125925.1 Pseudolabrys sp. | reverse complement strand
ACTGCTCCACCTCGTCGGCGGCGCCATGAAGTTCACCGAGCAGGAAATCATGCTCGTGGTGCTGGGCCTGATCGACGTGGTGATGATCTCGAACCTGCTGATCATGGTCATCGTCGGCGGCTACGAGACCTTCGTTTCGCGTCTTGAACTCGAGCGCCATCCCGATCAGCCGGAATGGCTCAGCCACGTCAATGCCAGCGTGCTGAAGATCAAGCTCGCCATGGCGATCATCGGCATCTCTTCGATCCACCTGCTGCGCACATTCATCTACGCCGGACAACTGGGCCAATCGACGTCGCAGTACACCGAGACCGGCGTGATGTGGCAGGCGATCATTCATTTTCTCTTCGTGATATCGGCTATCGGCATCGCCTATGTCGAGAAGATCAGCCAGGACTCTTACGCCAAGCCGCATCACTGAAGCCGGCGTTCTCGAATCGAAAGGGCCGCCCGTTGATTGACGGGCGGCCCTTTGCTTTGGAGAAGAGATTACTTGCCCTGAAGCGGCGCCAGCGCGCCGGACCACTTTGCCAGTTCGTCCAGCATGGTCTTGACGCTAGCGTCGATCAACTCGTTCGACTTGAACACGCCGTTCTCGATCTGCTTGCCGGCGAACGGAATCGGCACACCTTCCGGCAACGGCATCACTTTCATGGCGGTGAGCATCAGCTTCACGGCCTGCGCGGCGCGCAGGCCGCCCGACACGCCGCCGTAGCTGACGAGGCCGGCCGCCTTGTAATTCCACTCCTTGAACACATAGGTCAGGGCGTTGATGAGCGAGGCCGAGGGGAAATAATTGTATTCCGGCATGACGAAGGCATAAGCGTCGGCGGATTTGACGATCTCCGACCAGGCCTTGGTGTGCGCGTGCTCGTACTGCTGCATGGCCGGGTGGCGCGGCTCGTCGTAGATCGGCAGGTTGATCTCGGCGAGATCGACGAACCTCGGCTCGAAGCGGCTGTCCTTCTTGACGGCGGATTCGAACCAGCGGGCGACGGGCAGGCCGATCCGGCCGGGACGCGTGCTGCAGACGATGACGTTCAGCTTGATGGCCATGAATTGCACCTTGTGAAAACGTTGAAGCCTGTGCGCTTCCTAGTCGCTGTCGTTCATCGGGTTCAAGGCACATCGGGTATACTGTCTGCTAACCATGCCGGCAGGCGCGTGCATTTGGACGCGCGTCGGGCACCGCATTAAGCTTGGATTTACCGGCCACTATCCGTTCTCTGATTCGCGGATGTTCGCCGAACGTTCGAGAGGGTCGCCGATGCTGTGTCGCCTGCGAATTCGCAAACCACATCTAGCGGTCGTTGCGCTTTTGATGGCGCTGGCGTTGGCGAATCACGCGTCAGCCGATTCGGCGTTCGATCGATTCCTCGAATCGATGTGGCCGCGTGCGCAAAAAATCGGCGTGACGCGGCCGGTGTTCGATGCGGCGATCAAGGGCCTGACGCCGGATTTTTCGCTGCCCGATCTCGAGATCGCCGGCCGTCCTGAGAAGCCGGCGCCCGGCCAGCCGGAATTCGTGCAGACGCCGTCGCAGTATCTGCGCGAGAAAAGCTTCGACCGGCTGGCGGCGCGCGGCCAGCAGTTGCAGAAGCGATATCGCGACACGCTGGCGCGCATCGAGAAGGAGATCGGCGTCCCCGGCAACATCGTGCTGGCGATCTGGGCACGCGAGACCGACTACGGCGGCTACAAGCTGCCGCATGACGGCATCCGCGCGCTGGCGACGCAGGCTTACACCGGCCGGCGCAAGGCGATGTATCAGGAAGAGTTCATTCACGCGCTGAAGATGCTGCAGGATGGCGTGCCGCGTTCCGATATGCGCTCATCCTGGGGCGGCGCGCTCGGTCTCACGCAGTTCCTGCCGTCGGACTACTACCGCTATGCGGTCGATTTCGACCATGACGGGCGCATCGACATCTTCCACTCGGTGCCCGATGCCCTGGCGTCGGCGGCGCGGCAGCTTGCCGGCCGCGGCTGGCAGCGCGGCGAGCGCTGGGCCTATGAGGTGCGCGCGCCGGAAAATGGCGACTGCTCGGCCGGCGTGCCGGAGGTGAAGATGCCGGTCGGCGAATGGGTGAAGCGCGGCTATCTCATCATCCCGCCGCGCAAGCTGACGGCCGAGGCGCTGGCGACGCCGGCCTCGCTGTTGCAGCCGGAGGGCTCATACGGTCCGTCGTTCCTGACGCCGAAGAACTACTTCGTCATCAAGGACTACAATTTCTCCGATCTTTATGTGCTGTTTGTCGGCCATCTGGCCGATCGCATCGCCGGCGCCAAATCCTTCGTGACGCCGTGGAGCAAGAGCGAGCAGCTCAAGACCAGGGACGTCGAGGCGATGCAGCAGCGCCTGACCGAACTCGGGTTGTACAAGGACAAGATCGACGGCAAGGCCGGCATGCTGACGCGCGCGGCGCTCGGGCATTATCAGAAGCGTAATGGGTTGAAGGTCGATTGCTGGCCGACGGCGGCGGTGCTCTCGCACATGCGGCGCTAAGACCGGGCCGAAAAATCAGTGCCGGTGACGTTCAACTAAGGAAAAACCCTCGAAGGGGACGGCCGGAGGTTCAGGGCCGCCGCCCTTCCTTCGAGGATCGTCTTTTCCCGGCGCCCGACGATGGTGAAATCGGGCGCCGACCGTCATTCATTTAGTCGCAAACTTCGACGCGACGATGGCGCCAGCGATAGCCGTCCCAGATTCGCTGCCGCTCGATGTGGCAGGCCGGACCTTCGTAATAATAGCGCGGGGCCGGTTCCACATAGACCGGCGCGGGTTCGTAGTAGCCCGGCGGCGGAACTTCGTAGGCGCGCGGGCCGGCGATGGCCGAGCCGATGATGGCGCCGGCGGCGAGTCCGCCGACGACACCGGCGGCGACGCCGCAGCCGTGGCAGCGCGCGTCGGCGGTGGTCGGCAGCGCGGCGACCGACAAAGCCGCCGCGGTCAGGGCGATGACCTTGTAGTTCATGGAACTCATCCTTTCAGGCCGGAGCCTATTCACAGAAACCGGCCGGATTGTGGGCCGCGGTGGTTACGCGAAGCTTAAGGGCAGACGAAACGCGGCTTCTATCAGCCGGATGGTCGCGGCGGCGGCGAGAATGCCGTTTTCCACCTTGATCTCCAGGGTTCCGGCGCACCGTGTGGCGCCGGATGCCCCAGTCTGGATACGCTTGGCGGGAAGGCGCCGCTGTGACTCCAATCACAAAATCCAGATGAAAAAAGCCCGGATCCGTTGCCGGACCCGGGCTTTTCGTCGGTGTTGGTCTCGGCAGGTCCTAGTTACAGACGCGGACCCGGCGCAGACGCCAGCCGTAGCCGTCCCAGACGCGCTCGCGGCGCCACCAGCAGCTCGGGCCGTAATAGACCGGGCCGGGGCCGTAGGCGTAATAGCCGGGACCATAGCCGTAGCCGTAACCGTTGCTGGCGATGCCGCCGATGATGGCGCCCGCGGCCAGGCCGCCGATGATGCCGGCGGCGATACGGCCGCCGCGGGCTTCAGCGGGCTGCGGCGCCGCAACGGCGGCAATGGTCAGCGTGGCGGCTGCGGCGAGCGCGGTGAGGGTCTTTCCGAAACGGGTCATAGCGCACCTCCTGGGTTCGCTGGTTGTGAGAGTGGCCTTGCCGATTGAACGGGCCACCGGGGAATTTCCTGCGGCATGGTCGCGCAGTATTAACGTTGAGCGTGGGAGCGAGGTTCCTGCCGGCGCGCTGAACACAATCTGAACGCCAGCGCTTGAAAATACGCGACTTTTTGCGCCTGTCCGTCCGCGAATGCGGAGATTCTGTGGCGCCGGTCCCGACCGTCTTAACGCCCGCGCTTGTTCTTCTTCCTGCCGCGCTTGTTGCTATCGCGCTTTTTCGCCGGCTTGAGCTTCGGCGACTTGCTGAGCTTGGCGGTGGCGCCGGATTTCTTCGGCACGGGCTTGCTGACGCTGCGGTGTTTGACCTTACCCTTACTGTTGCCCTTGCCCCGCTTGTGCCGGGCGATGGCGCGCGCCGCCGCGTGACGCAGGAACAGCTTCTCCAGCGGATAGCTCAGGCGCCGGATTGCCGCCTTCAACGGCAGCCATTCGACGGCGACGATGTCCCGCATCAGTTCGTGGCTCGGATCCTTGTCGGCCTCCATGCGCCAGAACTGCACCACCTTGGGACGCCCGCCGGCGCGATAGGTGATCGCGCCTACATACTCGTGGACGGCGACGCGGTGCCCTGTCTCTTCGACGACCTCACGTCGCGCACCGGCCACCGGGTTTTCATCGCGCTTGAGCTTGCCGCGCGGCAAAACCCAGGCATCGTCCTTGGCGCGCTGCACCACGGCAATCAAAGCGCGGCCGCCTTTGCGCACCACGATGCCGCCCGCCGCTTCTATCGTCTTGCCAGCCACCGTTTCGCCCGCGCCGTCAGGGTTGTGAATTCCGTTTAGCAAATATGCGCAGATTCCTCAGCGAAATGTGCGGACTTTCAGGTTGCTGTGGGCAAAGCCCGGCATCGATGCCGGCCGACAAAAGACTGTCACATCATGACGGCGACCGAGGACCGGCCGATGAAGCGGTCTGTCTAGGAATAATGCCCGGCCGCTCACGCACGCTCATCGTCACGGGCCAGGCTGCGACGAAGTCGCACGCGCATGGCGCGGCGCCGCTGCTCCGCGATTGATCATTGCGATCGCGGCGCGTGTCGCACGCATCGCAGGGAGCGGAAACGAGCGGCATCATCAAAAAAGCCTGAAGACGAAGGTGCGTTTATGCGTGTTCAGGATGACGAAGCGCGATGCGTGATAACCGCTCTCAATGGGCATCGACCGCGACAACGAACTGCAGGACGAAAAGCGCTCCAATTCGTGCGCGAAGAAGCCAATATTCAGATCATGGCGCGCAGAACGCAGTTCCTATTTACGCGCCATCTCTGTGCAACCTGCGGTGTGTCATATAAAAACTCGACAACCTTGTTTACCGCAGTTTTACGTCGCGCTCCGTATACCGTGTGCGTCGCTGATCCACGGCGACACCTGATCGGCATTTCCACGATGCCGTGTGGACTGGGCAAAGCTACACCTACGACAAATCGCAACTTCGCTGACATAGTAAACGTAATGGAGTAATTTGGATGGCCAAGCTTCTCAGCTTCTTTAAGGACGAGTCGGGCGCTACGGCGATCGAATATGGCCTGATCGCCGCGGGTATCGCCGTCGTCATCATCGCGACGGTCAATGCCATCGGGACGAACCTGAACACGACCCTCAGCAAGATTTCCACCGCGCTCGAGTAAGCGGGGCGGAATTAGGGGGGCCGCTTGTGAACAGGGGCGGTCCCCCTTCCTGCCGCTGCGCTCTCACATTGCTGCTTTTCGTTATGCCAACCGATTTTCACGCCGACATAAAATTCAATGCGGCCGCCACCTCATTCGGCTGACCGGAATGCCCGACACCGGGTTCTTGTCCTCACCGTCATCGACAAAGCCGTGCTTGCGATAGAACGCAATCGCTCGATCGTTATCCTTGTTGACCAATAGGCTGAGGCCGCCGGGCGAGAGACGCTTGGCTTCATCGAGCAATGCCGCGGCGATGCCGCCGCCCCAGTGCTCTGGCGCGACCACGATCTGATCCAGATAACCGCTCATTGCATCGACAGTGACGAACCCGACCAGCACGCTATCGATATTGGCGAGCACAATGCGGGCGTTTGGGACCAGTTCCTTTCGCCAGCGCTCCCGCCACCAGGGCACGCGGGCGTCGAAATCGATGTGCGGATAGTGCTCGGTCCAGGTGCGGCGCCATAACTCGATGGCCTCGTTCTCGTCGGCCGGCAGATAGTCTCGAAGCGTGACGATCATGGCGCCATATTACGCCGCGGCGGCGCGCTTGAGCTGCGCCTGCAATTCACGCAACACGACGATGATGGTCGAGCGGTCGCAGCCGATAGCGCCATAGCGCAGGGCGCGCTCGCGCTCGACCGCCGTCAGGTCGTAGTGCGGCTTGGTTGTCTTCGGCGGTCCCTGATAGGACGACCGGTGCAGTCCAAGCTCGCGCGCGAATCGGTGCAGTTCGTCGATATCGTCGGCCAAGAGGTGGCACCATTTGCGGTCCCACCGGCGCCAGATCGGTTCGTCAACGTAGACTGACATTGTTTACTGCCTTTCCGTCACCGCTCCCCCAAAGGGGAGAGGCGAAAAGCTCATCGCTCCGTCAGCTTGAACTCGATGCGGCGGTTGCGGCGATAGGCTTCGTCCGTCGTGCCGGTGTCGATCGGCTGGAATTCGCCGAAGCCGGCGGCGAGCAGATGCTGAGGCGCGATGCCCTTGGTGGCGAGATATTTCACCACGGCGATGGCGCGCGCCGCCGACAGATCCCAGTTCGATTTGTAGATGCCGCCGGTGATCGGCCGGATGTCGGTATGACCATCGACGCGCAGCACCCATGGGATGTCCGCCGGAATCTTCGCGCCGATCTCGACCATTGCCGCTGCGATTTTGTCGATCTCGGGCAGAGCTTCGGGCTTCAGATCGGCCTTGCCGGTGTCGAACAGCAATTCAGATTGCAACACGAAGCGGTCGCCGACGATGCGGATGTCGGGCCGGTTGCCGATGATCTGGCGCAGCCGGCCGAAGAAGTCGGAGCGGTAGCTCTTCAGTTCCTCGACGCGCTGGGCCAGCGCGAGATTGAGGCGTTGGCCGAGATTGGCGATTTGCGCCTGCGATTCCTTGTCTTTCTTCTCCGACGCATCGAGCGCTGCTTCGAGCGCAGCCAACTGGCGGCGGAAGGCGGCGATCTGCTGGTTGAGGATTTCGACCTGGGCCAAAGCGCGGGCCGAAACTTTCTTCTCGCCTTCGAGCTGGCTCGCCAGGTCGCTGGCCTTGCCTTGTGCCGCGGACAGCCCGGCGCCGGAGCCCTCGGCGATACCCTTGAATTTGTCACGGTCGGCTTCGGCGGTGGCGAGCGAGGCGCGGAGTTGCGCCATCTGCTGTTCGAGATCGCCCTTGGAATTGGTCTCCATCGACAATAGTTCGGTGAGTTGTGCGATCTGCGCGTTGAGGCGTTGCAGCGCGGTGTCCTTGCCGGAGATTTCCTGCTGCAGCACGAACTGCACAACGACGAACACGGTGAGGATGAAGATGATGCTCAGGATCAGCGTCGACAGCGCGTCGACGAAGCCCGGCCAGTAATTCATCCCGCTGTCGCCGCGGCGATATTTCGCAAGGGCCATTGTTCAAACTTCTCCCGCGCTCTGCGCGTATTCTTTACTCCACTCATGCCCGCGGAGGCGGGCATCCAGTCTTTAGCTCCGCATTCCGGGCTTCTGGGTCCCCGCCTTCGCGAGGACGAGCGGAGTTTTTCTGATGCGATTAGCGCTCCGCGCGCTCACGCACCATCACCTCCAGCAGCTTCTTGATCTCGCGCTGCTGCTCGGCCTGGCCATCGACCCAATCGCGGATCATCTGCTGTTCGGTGCGCATGTGGTGCACCAGGCCCTGGATCGCCTCGGCAAGATTGGCCATGGCAACCGAGGCTTGCTTGCCGGAACCGGTCTGCTCGACCGCCTCGCGCAGCTTCTCGACGGCGCTGCGCATCTCGAACGGCATGGTGCTCGGCGCGCCCGACGGCTCCGACGTGTAGTCGGACACCGTGGTGGATAGCCAGTCTTCCAACTCGGTGTAGAAGCGGTTTTGTGCCTGGCTCGATTGCAGATCGAGGAAACCGAGCACCAGCGATCCGGCGAGACCGAACAGCGAGGACGAGAATGAGATGCCCATGCCGGACAAGGGCGCGGCAAGGCCATCACGCAACGTGTCGAAGGTCGAGGCGGCGTCGCCGCCCGTCTTCAGTCCCTGGATCACGGCGCCGACAGAACTCACGGTCTCGATGAGGCCCCAGAAGGTGCCGAGCAGGCCGAGGAAAACCAGAAGGCCTGTCATATAACGTAGGATATCGCGCGCCTCATCGAGGCGCGTAGCGATCGAATCGAGGATCGAGCGCATCAGTTGCGGCGACATCGCCATGCGACCGATGCGGCTACCGAGAATCGCGGCCATCGGCGCCAGCAGCACCGGCGGGCGCTCGACGGCGAGGCCGGGATCGGCAAGGCGGAAATTATTGACCCAGGCAATCTCGGGATAGAGCCGCACGACCTGTCGGATCGCCAGCACGATGCCGATCAGCAGCACGGCGATGATCACGGCGTTCAGGCCCGGATTTGCCATGAAGGCCGTCTGAATCTGCTTGTAGAGAAGGAACGCGATCAGCCCGCCCAGGATGATGAAGATCGCCATCCGAAAGAGGAATATGCGTGGGGAGGACAATTTGAGCGGGTCAATGTCTTTGGCCATAAGCGTCCTGGGCGTGGTCTGGGCCGAATCCTTGCAACAAAGATAAGGCCTGCCGGCCGATTCCGGCACCGCATCTGCCTGCCAATATGGCACAGACCGCCGGCAAGCGAAATTCATCCGCGGCCGGAACCGGCGACGTTAAATCCCGCGATTGGGTTGAAATTGGGGTGCGGTCATTCCGGGGCGCGAGCGTGTCGCGTACGGCCTGTGCGCCAAACTCGGCAGAACCCCAATCCACCGCTCGTCTTCGCGGAAGCGGGGACCCAGGCTTTGCCTCAAATGAGGCCAGTCGATTTGGCCTTAACTGGATTCCCGCTTCCGTGGGAATGAGCGGAGTGCAGGGGGAATTAAGCGCTCTTCAGCACCCGGACGATTTCCTTGCGGATGGTCTCGTTACCGGCGGCGACCTCGCCCTTGTCCAGCATGGCGTCGCCACCATCGCAATCGGAAACGAAGCCGCCGGCTTCGCGCACCAGGATGATACCGGCGGCGACGTCCCAGGCGCTGAGGCTGCGTTCCCAGTAGCCGTCGAAACGGCCGGCCGCGACGAAAGCGAGATCGAGCGCGGCGGCGCCGAAGCGGCGCAGGCCGGCGACCTGATCGAGCATGGCGGCGGTCTCGCGCTTCACCGTCGGATGGTCGCCATGGCCGAGATGGGCAAGGCCGCAAGCCAGCACGGCCTCGCGCAGGTTCTTGCGGCCGGCGACGCGAATGCGGCGGTCGTTGAGAAAGGAGCCCTTGCCCTTTTCGGCGATGAACAGTTCTTCGGTGATCGGATTGTACACCAGGCCGGCGACGATGGCGCCTTCGCGTTCCAGCGCGACCGAGATGGCGAATTGCGGAATGCCGTGCAGGAAGTTAGTGGTGCCGTCGAGCGGATCGACGATCCAGCGATGCGTCTTGTCATCGCCTTCGCGGATGCCGCCTTCCTCGCCGAGAAAGCCGTAACCGGGCCGCGCCTTGGTGAGTTCGGCGTACAGCGTTTCTTCCGCCTTGCGGTCGGCCGCCGAGACGAAATTGGCCGGGCCCTTCAGCGAGACCTGCAGGTTCTCGACCTCGCCGAAATCGCGCTTGAGCGAGCGCGCGGCCTTGCGTGCGGCGGCGATCATGACATTGAGCAGAGCGGAGTGATGCATCGAAACAGTCTTTCTTATCCCTCTCCCGCAGGGGGAGGGTGGCCGCCGAAGGCGGCCGGATGGGGCGCTTAACACATTTGGGTCAGGGGAACACCCCACCCCGCTCGCTTGCGCGAGCGACCCTCCCCTTTCAGGGGAGAGATCAAGAAGCACTCACGACTTCGGCTCGACGAGGGTGGACATCCATTTCTTGGCGGCCTTGTCGGCGTCGTCGCGGACCTGCTGCGTCTGCCGGGCGGCGAAGGCGTCGAGCTCGGGGTCTCCGGCGCCCGCGGCCTTGGCTACGATATGCCATTTCAGGGCTTCGACCGGGTTGGGCGGCATGCCGCGGCCCGCCATGAGAATGCGGGCGAGCCGGTTCTGCGCGATCGGCGAACCGCGGCGCGCCGCGCGGACGAAGGTTTCGGCGGCGGCGCTTTCGTCCTTTTCGGTGCCTTCGCCGTTGAATTGCATGATGGCGAATTCGACCATGGCGTCGACATTGCCGGCGATCGAGGCCCTGGCCAGCAGCAGCGCAGCCTGTTTCATATCCTTGGGCACGCCGCGGCCCTGTTTGTACATGATGGCGAGCGCGTATTGCGCTTCGGGGTTGCCGGCATTGGCGGCGATCCGGAACAGCTCGGCGGCTTTGTTGAAGTCCTGGGCGAACTGCTGGCCCTGCAGATACAGCAGGCCGAGATTGTAGTTGGCGGCCGGGTGGCCGAGCTTGGCGGCTTCGCCGAGTAGCCGCGCGCCCTCGGCGGTGTCGCGCTTGCCGCCGCGGCCTTCGAACGCGAACATCGCCAGCGCGAAGATGGCGTCTCGGTCGCCTTTGGCGGCCGCCAGCTTGTACCACTGCTCCGCCTTGGCATCGTCGCGCGGCACGCCCTGACCGCTGGCATAGAGCAGGCCGAGCAGTGTCATTGCGGCCGGGTCGTTATCCTTGGCGCGCTTGGTCGCTTCGTTGAAGGCGGAAAGGAAGTAACCGCGCTGATAGGCGCCGTAAGCGAGGTCGGCGTTCGCGGCCGGCGCCGCCGTGTTCGGCATCGGCGACGGCTGGGGCAGCGGCGGGGTTTTGGTCTGGGCAAGGGTCGATGCCGGCGCCGTCACCAGCGCCGTCAGCAAGGCCACGCGCGCCAGCCTCATAGTGCGCCCTCGGGCAGCTTGAGGTGCGGCGCCAGCGCCGCGACCGCGGCAGCCGGGTCGCGCCAGATCCAGTCGCCGAAATCATGCCCTACGGTCATGAAGTCGGCGCCGGCCTCGACCAGCGGCGCGACTTCGTCCAGCGCGGCGGCATAAGGGGCGCAGGGCGCCTCGAACACCTCGGCCCACCACGATACCCGCTCGAGGATCGCGTCGAACGGCGCGCGGCGGCCCTCGGCGTCGCTCTCGCCGAACATGACGTAATCGCAGCCGGCTTCGGCCGCGGTCATGGCGTCGTGCCGGGAGGACAGGCCGCCCGCGCCAACCAGCCAGTCCGGCTTCAGCGCTTCCAGCGCCTCGGTGACGGCGTCGATGCCCGTCGCATGCGCGCCGTCGGCCCCCGCGCGGGCGACCAGGTTCGGATGGCCGTCGATCAGCAGCGCCGCGCCGGCGTCCTGGACGGCAGGCGCCAGCGCCTTGATGCGGTTGATCTGGGTGCGCTCGTCGGCCTCGGTCAGGCGCACCAGAACCGCCGCGACGTCGCCGGCGCCCAGTGCCGCCGTCAGCGCGGGGACGAAACCAGCGGCGTCGGCGAGCGGCGGCGTGACGAGATAGAGACGCGGCTGCGGGCGCGGCTCGGGGTTTTTCGGGCGTTGGGCCATGGCGCTTCGATGCTAGCCTAATCTGGCGGAAATAGGGGCGTTTCATGCCCACAGCCGCGGCCGCCGATCAAGCCGAGAAATCGACCGCCGTCGTATTGCCGCCGCAGACCAGGATAGCGACGCGCTCGCCCGGCCCCGGGCGGTACCGGCCCGACAGCAGCGCGGCAAAGGCGGCGGCGCCGCCCGGCTCGGCCACGATCCGCAGCACCGACCACAGCGCCGCCTGTGCGCGGCGGATGTCGTCGTCGCTGACCAGCACCACCTCCGGCGCGACATGGGCCTTGGCGATGGGGAAGGCGAGTTCGCCGATG
>JAHCKF010000070.1 GCA_026125925.1 Pseudolabrys sp. | reverse complement strand
CGCGTCGTCAGCACGATACCGACGAGACCGATCGGAATGTTGATGAGGAAGATCCAGTGCCAGCTCGCATAGGTGGTGATGAAGCCGCCGACCGGCGGCCCGATCACCGGGCCGATCAGCGCCGGCGTCGTCACCCAGGCCATGGCGCTGACCAGTTCGCGCTTGGAGATGGTGCGCACCAGCACCATGCGGCCGACCGGGCTCATCATCGCGCCGCCCATGCCTTGCAGGATGCGCGCGAACACGAAATCGGTGAGCGATGACGACAGCGCGCAGCCGATCGAGCCGACCATGAAGACGGCGATGGCGGCGCGGAACACGGTGCGGGCGCCGAAGCGGTCGGCGGTCCAGCCCGAGGCCGGGATGAACACCGCGAGCGACAAAAGGTACGAGGTGACCGCGAGTTTCAAAGCCAGCGGGTTGGTGCCGATATCCTTGGCGATCGCCGGCAGCGAGGTGGCGATCACCGTCGAGTCCATGTTCTCCATGAACAGGGCGACCGCGATGATCAGCGGGACGAGGCGGTCTCGGCGCATGAGGAGGGAATCCGGCGGAAGGTCAGAAGACAGCGCCCTCCGGGTTGGGTCAACCGCAAAGGCACGGCGAAGGAAGGTCCCAGAACCGTGACCGAAACGGGGCTGTGGGCGGTCATGGCGGCGTTGCGCAATTCGCCTAGGAATCGCCGGCGCGCCATGCTACGGACCCACGCCAACCCAAAAGCGGGCTTCGACATCGAGGCGGGGATGTATCCCCGCGCTGGCCGACCTATATTTACGGCCAGTTTTCGATTTCGGCGCCGGGCCTTTGCGGCCAGATGATTTCAGCCCGCAGCGGGCGCGATGGAGTTGGCGAATGGCGACAATCACTCACGGCAATCTGATCGAGGCGCTCACTTTCGATGACGTGCTGATCAGGCCGGGCCTGTCGAGCGTCATGCCCTCGGACGTCGACATTCGCAGCCGCGTCACCGCCAATATCCCGCTCAACCTGCCGATCCTGGCCTCGGCCATGGATACGGTCACGGAATCGGGCATGGCCATCGCCATGGCGCAGGCCGGCGGCCTCGGCGTCATTCATCGCAATCTCGAGCCGGAGCAGCAGGCCTCCGAGGTGCGGCAGGTCAAGAAATTCGAAAGCGGCATGGTGGTGAACCCAGTGACCATCGGGCCCGATGCGACGCTGCAACAGGCGTTCGACCTGATGAGAACCCACCGCATCTCCGGCATTCCGGTGGTGGAGGGCGGCGCGGCCGGCCGTGCCGGCAAGCTGGTCGGCATTCTCACCAACCGCGACGTGCGCTTTGCCACGGATCCGCTGCAGGCGGTGTCCGAACTGATGACGCGGGACAAGCTGGTCACGGTGAAGGAAGGTGTCAGCCAGGCCGACGCCAAGAAGCTGCTGCATCAGCATCGCATCGAGAAGCTGCTGGTGGTCGATGACCAGTACCGCTGCGTCGGCCTCATCACCGTCAAGGATATCGAAAAGGCGGTCGCCAATCCGAACGCCTGCAAGGACGAGCAGGGCCGTCTGCGCGTCGCCGCCGCGACCACGGTCGGCGAAAAGGGCTTCGCCCGCACCGAGCAACTGATCGCCGCCGGCGTCGATCTTGTCGTCGTCGATACCGCGCACGGCCATTCGCAGCACGTGCTCGACGCGGTCAGCCGCATCAAGAGATTGTCGAACAAGGTTCAGGTGGTGGCCGGCAATGTCGCGACGCGCGAGGGCGCGCAGGCGTTGATCGATTCAGGTGCCGACGCCATCAAGGTCGGCATCGGCCCGGGCTCGATCTGCACCACGCGCATCGTCGCCGGCGTCGGCGTGCCGCAGCTCACCGCGATCATGGAGTCGGTCGAGGCGGCCAAGAAGCAGAACATTCCGGTGATCGCCGACGGCGGCATCAAGTATTCCGGCGATCTCGCCAAGGCGCTGGCCGCGGGCGCCGACGTCGCCATGGTCGGCTCGCTGCTTGCCGGTACCGACGAAACGCCGGGCGAGGTGTTCCTCTATCAGGGCCGCTCCTACAAGAGCTATCGCGGCATGGGTTCGGTTTCGGCGATGGCGCGCGGCTCGGCCGACCGCTATTTCCAGCAGGACATCAAGGACGCGCTCAAGCTGGTGCCGGAGGGCATCGAAGGGCAGGTCGGTTACAAGGGCCCGGTGTCGAACGTTCTGCACCAGCTCGCCGGCGGCCTGCGCGCCGCCATGGGCTATGTCGGCGCCAAGGACCTCCCCGAGCTGCACGACAAGGCGCGCTTCGTGCGCATCACCGGCTCGGGCCTGCGCGAGAGCCACGTCCACGACGTGACCATCACGCGCGAGAGCCCGAACTATCCGATGAGCGGGGGGTAATCCTCGCGTCCCGGTGGGACGCGAGCTTTACTTCTTGACCAGCGGACACTTGCTCTCGGACAACGGCCATACTGTTTCCTCGGCGGGGATCGTGCGCACGATCTTGAAATAGTCCCACCCATATTTGGATTCGGCGGGACCCTTCACCTGGGCAAGGTACATCGTCCGCGTGACGCGATTGTCTTCGCGCATTTTGGCGTCCGTCGAGAACACGTCTTCGATCGGGATTTCGTGCATTGCCGCGGCGACCTTATCTGCGTCGTCGGTACCGGCTTTGGCGATGGCTTTGAGATAATGGCGGACGGCCCCGTAGACGCCGGCATGCAGCATTGACGGCATCATGCCGGTCTTGGCCATGAACTCCTTCGACCAGGCGCGCGTCGCGTCGTTCAAATCCCAATACGAGGCGGTGGTCAGGTAGGTGCCTTGCGCGGCTTTGAGTCCGAGCGCGTGCACGTCCTGCAGGAACAGGATGAGGGCGGCGAGGCTTTGGCCATTCTGCACCAGGCCGAATTCGCCGGCCTGTTTCATGGTATTGATGGTGTCGTTGCCGGCATTGGCGATGCCGATCACCTTGGCGCCGGACGCCTGCGCGCTCACCAGATACGATGAAAAGTCCGGCGTGTTGAGCGGGTGGCGCACGGCTCCCACCACCTTGCCGCCGGCGGCCGTGATGACCTTGGCGGCATCGGCCTGCAATTGGTGGCCGAAGGCGTAGTCCGAAGCGAGAATGAACCAGGAGTCTCCACCGGCCTTGACCACCGCGGAGGCCGTACCGTGCGAAACCGCGTACGTGTCGTAGGTCCAGTGGAAGCCATAGGGCGAGCATTGCTCGTTGGTCAGTGCCGTGGTGCCGGCGCCCGAGTAGAGGACGATACGCTTCTTCTCCCGCGCGATGTTCTGGATGGCGAGCGCGACGCCGGAGTTCGGCACGTCGGCGACGACGTCGACGCCCTCAACGTCGAACCAGCGGCGGGCAATGGCGCTGCCGACATCCGGCTTGTGCTGATGGTCGGCCGAGATCACCTGGATCGGCTTGCCGAGCACTTTGCCGCCGACCTCGCTCACCGCCATTTCGGCGGCGACGACTGAACCTTTACCAGTGATGTCGGCAGTGACGCCGGCAAGATCTGTCAGGACGCCGATCTTGACGACATCGCCGCTCACTTGAGCGTGGGCCACCAACGGCACCAAGGCTGCCACGAGGGCGCCACCGAGAAGGCTGAGTTTCATGTCCGGTCTCCTCCGATCGCGCCACCTCGTCCACGGCGCTTGTTACGTTCAATAATTACGCGCTTCGAGCCAAGTCAGGATCAGGGCGGCAATGCTGTCGCTGTTGTCCTCGATCATCATCAAGTGTCCATTCCCGCTGATCCCGCGGTCCGGCAGCCAGACGAAATCGGCGCCGAGATAGCGGGCGGTGTCTTCGTCAAGCGCGCGGGGATGCCTCGGATCGCAATCGCCGGTCACGATGAGGACATCGATCGCCGCCACGTCGGCAGGGTTTTCGATGCTGAGACCGCGTCCGCCGATATTGAACCGTTCATTGAGGATGCGCGGACTTTCGGGTCCGATCGACCGCAGATAATCCGCGACGGCGTTCGCCGGAAAACGCGGCGTCGCAGTCCAGTATGCGGTGGCGGCTTCAGCCGTCAGCCAGACCGGGACGCCTTCGGGCGCATAGATCGGCCAGCCGGCGCTGCTGTCGTTGCGCAAGGCTTCGATCGCGGCGCGGTCATCCGGCAGGTTCGGAAGGAGATTGGCCGGCGGGCCGGGCGCAATGCCGACGATGGCGGCGACCAACTCCGGTCGTTGTTCGGCGATACGCCAGGCGATCGGGCCGCTCGCCGAGTGCACGAGAAGGATGGCCGGGCCGATCTGCTCCAGAAGGGCGACGAGGGAGGCCATGACGTCGGCGGTGCCGAGCCTCGCGAAGTCGGGGCCCATCGGTGAACGACCATGGCCGGGCCAGTCCGGGACGTAGACTGTATGGCCGGCGGCGGCGAATCGCGGCGCCCAGCCGGGGCGCAGGTCGGGCGTCGACAGAAAGTAACTGCCGTTGTGGAAGCCACCGTGCACCATGACGACGGGCGGCTTTCCGGTTGCGCTGACCGACGGCAGATGATCAACGAAGATCGGATGATCTTGCGTTCCGGAATAGAATGCGGCCGGGAGGTTCTTTGATGATGGACGCACCAAATGTCGCGGGGCCGGGACGGCGCCCATGAACTCCTCCCATCGCTCGCGCCGATCTGTTTGTGAATTTCCAGTAGACGCGTCGGACGGAATGATAGGCTGAGGGCGGGATGCGAACAAGCAATAAGTCACATATGAGACCGAAAAAGTCACAAATAAGACAATCTGACGTCGCCGGGGCGCGGGCCGTGCCGACGGCAGCGGCGCCGCCGACCGGCAAAGTCGGCGCCGTACTCGGCGGTACCGAGATCAAGATCGCCTACAAGATCGGTTACATCCTGAATTTCTACCGCGAGCCGTCGTTTCGCCGGATCGAAATGCAGTACGGGATCACGCGGCCGGAGATCGTGACGTTGATCTTCCTGAATTTCCGCGAGGGCGTAACCGCGAGTGACATTTGCGAGTTTTCGGGCCACCTCAAGGCCAATATCAGCCGGGGCATCATCGCACTGGAGAGGAAGAAGTTACTGCGGCGCGAGACCGATCCCGCCGACAATCGGCGTCAACTGCTCTACATCACGGCGGCCGGCCGGGAGCTTTACGCGAAATACATCCCGGCGCTGCGTGAGCGCGAGCACGCGATGCTCACGTGCCTCACGGCGGCGGAACGCCGGACGTTCGAAAGTCTGCTCGACAAACTCGCGGCCCACGTGCCGCAGTGGGCAACGCCCGGCGAGTTGTAATTTATTTCTTGTCGAGAAACGCCTTGATCAGCCCGACCGTCTGCTTCGGCTGCTCTTCCATGATCCAGTGGCCGGAGTTCTTGACGATGCCGCCTTCGACGTTGGTGGCGACTTCGCGCATCACCACGGCCTGGGTGTCGCCGAACGAGTGATCGGCGCCGAGCGCCAGCACCGGCATCGGCAGCTTGGTCTTCTGGAATTCGATGTTGTCGGCGCGGTCCTTGGTGTTGAACGTGGCGAACTGCTCGAAGGCGTAATGCATGTTGCCGGGGCGGGCATAGAGCCGCGCATAGTGATTGCGCGTCGCCGTGTCGATCGCCTTCGGGTTGGCCGACAGTTCGTTGTAGAAGCGGTCGAGATAGATGCGTTCGCGGCCCTTGACCAGTCGATCGACGTCGGGACCGCGGAAGTTGAAGTGCCAGAGCAACGGCGATTTTAAAATCTCGTCCCATGGACCGATCCCGGGCAGCGGCGCGTCGATGATCACCCATTTGGTGATCCGGGCCGGATATTGCGCGGCCAGCGCGTAGCCGACCATGTTGCCGATGTCGTGGGTGACGAGATCGGCCTTCTCGACCTTGAGGGCGTTCATCACTTTGGCGATGTCTTGGCCCTGCGTTTTCTTGTCGTAGCCTCCCTTCGGCTGCGACGACAGGCCCATGCCGCGCAGATCGGGCACGATCACGGTGTGGTCTTTGAGGAGCGCCTTGGCGGCGGGCGCCCACATGTCGCCGGTGTCGCCGAAGCCGTGCAGCAGCACGACCGCCGGTCCCTTGCCGCCGACGCGCACATACAGCGTAGCGTCGCCGGTCTTGATGCGTTCGATATGGAAGCCGGCCGGGAAACGTTCGACGCGGGCTTCGGCGGCGACGGCAGACATAAGGAGAGAGCTGACGCCGAAACCGGCGACAAGCAGACGGGAGAACGGGCGCATGGGGGCCTCGAATGGTTGAAGGACTGCAGTATACTCCGATACCGTGCGAAGACGAGTGGCCGGACCGCGCAAAGAATGGGCAATTCGAAACCGTCCGCTCGTTTCTGTCCCTAGCTGCTTGCCTGCCGGGGCGGTCCGGCCTAACGCAGGCAACCGATTGACCGGGAATGACGATCATGACGATCAAGATGATCCTGCTGCCGCTGTTCGTGCAGGTTGCGCTGACCTTCGGCCTGTTCTGCTGGATGGCCTATTACCGCGTCACCTTGATCCGCAGCCGCGCGGTGCATCCGCGCGACATCGCGCTGCGCCAGCCGAACTGGCCGCCGCATGTGCTGCAGGTCGTCAACGCCGCGCATAACCAGCTCGAACTGCCGATGCTGTTCTATGTGCTGACCATCCTGGCGATCATCACCCGCAAGGCGGACATGCTGTTTCTGGTGCTGGCCTGGGTCTTCGTGATCTCGCGGCTGGCGCATGCCTATGTCCATGTCACCAGCAACCGCATCTCGATCCGCGGGCCGGTCTTCGGCATCGGCCTTCTGGTGCTCATCATCATGTGGATCGTGTTCATGATCGAAATTCTGTTGGCGACGCCATGACGCCGGCCGCGCGGCTGCAGGCCGCTATCGAAGTCCTCGACGCTGTTCTCAATGACCGCCGGCCTGCCGCCGACGCGCTCAAGAGCTGGGGGCAGGCGCATCGCTTCGCCGGCTCGGGCGATCGCGCCGCGATCGGCGGCCTGGTGTTCGACGCGCTGCGCCGCAAGGCCTCCAGCGCTTACCTGATGGATGCGGATACGCCGCGCGCGGTGGCGCTCGGCATGCTCAAGCGCGAGCGCGGGCTCGACGCCGAGGCGATCGGCAAGCTCGCCAGCGGCGCGCAATATGCGCCCGAGGTGCTGAGCGATGCCGAACGCGCGCGGCTGCAGACGGCGAGCCTCGACGGTGCACCGGCGCATATCGCCGGCGATTATCCGGACTGGCTCGACGAGGCTTTCACGCAGAGCTTCGGCGACAACCGGGCGGAGGAGGGCGCGGCTTTGGCCTCGCGCGCGCCGCTCGATCTGCGCGTCAACACGATCAAGGGTGAACGTGACAAGGCGGCCGGCCAGCTCGCCGACCTCAAGCCCGAGGTGACGCCGTGGTCGCCCTGGGGGCTGCGCATCACGCTCGGCGCCGACGCCAAGGCGCCGCCCGTTCACGCCGAGCCGGCCTTCATCAAGGGCCTCGTCGAGGTGCAGGACGAGGGCTCGCAGCTCGCCGCGTTGTTTTCCGGCGCCAAACCCGGCGAGCAGGTGCTCGACCTGTGCGCCGGTGCCGGCGGCAAGACCCTGGCGCTGGCGGCGATGATGGCGAACAAGGGCCAGCTTTTCGCCACCGACGATGACAAAAGGCGCCTCGCGCCAATCCACGACCGGCTGACGCGCTCGGGCGCGCGGAACGTGCAGGTCCGCACACCGAAGTCGATCCACACCGAGATCGACGACCTCAAGGGCCGCATGGACCTCGTCCTGATCGACGCGCCGTGCACGGGGACGGGGGCCTGGCGGCGTAATCCCGATGCCAAGTGGCGGATGCGGCCCGGAGCGCTGGAACAGCGCGTCGCCGAGCAGGCCGGCATCCTCGACCGCGCGGTGGAGTTCCTGAAGTCGGGCGGGCGGGTCGTCTACATCACCTGCTCGCTGCTGGAGGCGGAAAACGGCGCCCAGGTGCAAGGCTTCCTGGCCCGGCATCCGGGCTTTGCCGTCGAGCCGGCGGCCGACACGGTCAAGGCGTTAGGGGCGGCGGCGCCGGCCTTTGCCAAGGCGGCGCAGCTCGGCCCGCAGGGCATCCTGATGACGCCGAAATCGACCGGCACAGACGGCTTCTTCATCTCGGTCCTGCGCCGGACCTGATCACGGCCTGTCGCAGTTTGTAACACTGGACCTAAACTTGGCCTTGTTAACGGCTCGATGACGGGAATTCCTCGATTACGCCCCAATCCCGGCCAAAAAACCTCGCGAAGATTCGGTGTTTGATCGGCGGCTGTCGATTGGTTCGGGGATTTGGACGTGACATTGTCTGAGAGGCGCGAGCCTACATTTCACGCGGCCGCGCGCGACCCCGAGACTCCGTATTCGGCAGCGTCCCACCACGGCGCGGCGCACCATGCCATTAAGCCGGCCTCGCACTTCACCCGTTTCGTCTCCGGCTTCCAGGCCATCAGCACGCTGATCGGTGTGCCGCTGGCGCTGGCCTCCGGCTATTCGCTGTATCGCGCCAATTTCTCGCCGGAGACGACGTGCGGCAATTTGCGCGCGTCGATCGTGCAGATGCTGGACAAGAACGTCGACGCTGCGACGCGTCGCATGCTGGTGAAGCGCGACATCGAGGCGTTCGAGGCGCAGTGCGGCGCCGTCGATCCCGATGCGCACGCGGCCTTCAAGGCGCTGCTCGCCGCCGATAAGCCGGTGGCGGTGGCGGCCAAGCCGCAAGCCGTTGCTAAGGTGCCGGTGGCCGCGGCGAAGGAGACGCCGAAGCCGGCCGCCAAGGAGCCGGTGAAGGAAGCCGCCAGAGAGCCGGTCAAGGAATCCGTGAAGGCCGAGCTGCGCCCGGCGATCGCCGAAAAGAAACCGGCCGCCGTCCCGCAGGCCGTTGCCGCTGCCCCCGATGCCGATGCGCATGAGGGCGGCATGTCCGACACGCGCTGGCTGGACGCCGTGCGCTCGGCGCTGGTCGAGGCGCCGGAAGGCGCGCCGTCGGCCGCGGCCAAGCGCGAGGTGGCCAAGTCCGAACCGGTGAAGGCGGAGCCGGCCAAAGTCGAAGCGTCGAAGCCAGAGCCGATCGCGACCGAACCGGCGAAGGTGGACGCCGAAAAGGCCGCGCTCAAGCCGGTGCTGCCGTCGAAACCCGGCGAGCCGGTGTTGCAGCCGGCCTGGACGACGAATCCGCCGCCGGCCGTGCCGTCCACTGCCGCACCGTTGCCGCCGGCTGTCGAAGTTTCCGGCCGTCCGGAACCGCTGCGCGATGCCGATCACCCGGTGCCGCCGGGCACCGTGCCCCCGGCACAATATGCGACCGACAGCTCGTGGGTCGGCAAGATCCCGTTCGTCGGCCGCATGATCGAGCGCTGAGCGGCTTGACGAACCCATAACTATCGGGTTATCGATCAATCAATAGCCAACGGGTTATTGATTGACGAATGACCGCACCCCAAGACCTCATTTTCAAATCGCTGTCCGACCCGACGCGGCGGGCGCTGTTCGAGCGCCTGTGCCGCGACGGCGAGCAGACCGTGGCGGCGCTAACCGCGGAGGCCGGCATTTCGCAGCCGGCCGTCTCCAAACATCTCGCCGTGCTCAAGGAATCGGGCCTGGTCCGCGACCGCCATCAGGGACGGCAGACGCATTACAGCCCGCAGCCCGATGCCCTGGCGCCGCTCGTCGATTGGACGCGCGAGATGGCCGGCTTCTGGCGCAAGCGCTTCGACGGCCTCGAAGACCTGCTGAAGAGGATGGACCAATGACCGAAGCCGCGACCGAAACCCGCAGCGTCGTCGTCGAACGCGAATTCCCGCACGCGCCGGAGAAACTCTGGCGCGCGCTGACGCAGCCCCACCTGATCGAAGAGTGGCTGATGAAGAACGACTTCGCGCCGATCGTCGGCCATCGCTTCAACCTGCGCGGCGAGTGGGGCGGCGTGCTCGATTGCGAAGTGCTCGCCATCGAGCCGGGGCGCACGCTCTCCTACACCTGGAATTTCGCGCATGACGATCCGGCCTATGCGCTCAAGAGCGTCGTCACCTTTACGCTGTCGTCGACCGCGGCGGGCACGCATTTGCGCATGGAGCAGGCCGGCTTCCGTCCCGAGCAGAAGCAGGCCTTTGGCGGCGCCAAGGCCGGCTGGCAACAGTTTCTCACCAAGCTGGACGACGTCGCGGCGCGCGCCTGACGCCCACCCACGACACCAAAGATGGAGGCATTGCTTTGACCTGGAACACCGGCATTCGTCAGTTTCACCGCTGGGTATCGATCATCTTCACGCTGACCGTCATCGCGAATTTCACCACGATGGCGGTCATGGGGACGCCGCCGGCCTACATCGTCTATGCGCCGCTGCCGCCGCTGTTTCTGCTGCTGTTCACCGGGCTGTATATGTTCGCCTTGCCTTATATGGCTCGTCGATCGCGAGCCTGACGGAGAACAGACATGGCCAAACGCTCGGCAACAAAAGAAGAGTCGCCATCGCAATTGATCGACGCCAAGATCGAGAAGCTCGGCGGCTGGCGTGGCGAGGCGCTGGCGGCAATTCGCAAGGTCATCAAGCAGGCTTGTCCCGACGTCGTCGAGACGGTGAAATGGCGCAAGCCCTCGAACCCAATGGGCGTGCCGGTGTGGGAATGCGCCGGCATCATCTGCACCGGCGAGAGCTACAAGAGCGCGGTGAAGATGACCTTCGCCCACGGCGCGGCGCTGAAGGATCCGGCGAAGCTGTTCAATGCCAGCCTCGATGGCGGCACCCGCCGCGCCATCGATGTCCACGAGGGCGACAAGATCGACGCCCCGGCATTGAAGGCGCTGATCCGCGAAGCGGCGGCGTTCAACAGGGCCAAGGCTGCCGCGAAGGCCAAGCCGCCGGTGAGGGCGAAGACCGGGCGCCGAACCAAGGCCTGAGCGGGCGCGATGCCCGGCCGGTAAATGGGACGCTGGCCGCGGCAATCGGCGGGTCTTCCCGGCGCGGGCAAGGAAAGAGCCGGTGGAAGGCCGTTTTGGCCCATTGCGGGCCGCCCGCGACTTGCTTAATTCAGGGGATGAACCCAGCCAAACCCGCTTCCGCCGCCCTCGATCCGAGCCATCCCGATCACGACAAAGTCCTGATCGTCGATTTCGGCTCGCAGGTCACCCAGCTCATCGCCCGCCGCGTGCGCGAGGAGAAGGTCTACTCGGAGATCGTCCCGTTCCAGAAGGCCGAAGAGGCCTTCCGCACCATGCGGCCCAAGGCCGTGATCCTGTCCGGCGGCCCGGCCTCGGTGCTTGACGCCAACGCGCCCTTGGCGCCAAAGGCGATCTACGACGCCGGCGTGCCGGTGCTCGGCATCTGCTACGGCGAGCAGGCGATGGCGCAGCAGCTCGGCGGCAAGGTCGAGGCCGGCCATCACCGCGAATTCGGCCGCGCCGAGGTCGAGGTCACGGCCGATAGCCCGTTCTTCGAGGGCGTCTGGGTCAAGGGCGAGAAATATCCGGTCTGGATGAGCCACGGCGACCGCGTCACGCAGTTGCCGGAAGGCTTCAAGGTGCTCGGCAAGGCGCCGGGCTCGCCGATCTCGATCATCGGCGACGACGCCCGCAAATTCTACGCCATGCAGTTCCATCCCGAGGTGGTGCACACGCCGCACGGCGCGGCGCTGCTGCGCAACTTCGTGCGCAAGATCGCCGGCCTGACCGGCGACTGGACCATGCGCGCCTTCAAGG
>JAHCKF010000007.1 GCA_026125925.1 Pseudolabrys sp. | reverse complement strand
GGCGTCATCGGCATCGGTTCGCTGCCGAGCGCGCGGATCTTCTCCGCGATTCCCGGATCCTTCAGCGCCGCAACAAAGGCTGCATTGAGCTTGGTCGCGACATCGTCGGGAATGCCCCGCGGCGCGACGATGCCGAACCAGCCGGTCGCCTCGAAGCCGGGCAGGCCCGCTTCCGACATGGTCGGGATATTCGGCAGGATGCCGAAGCGTTCCTTCGATGTGATGCCGAGGACATCGATCTGGCCGGCGTCGATCGCCGCCTTGGCCGATGGCGGATCGAGAATGCCGAGCGGCACGTGGCCGCCCATGAGGTCGGTCAACACCGGCGCCATGCCGCGATAGGGCACCAGGTCGAATTGCGTGCCGGCCTTCTGGTTGAACATCTCGGCCGTCAGATGCATCAGCGTGCCGTTGCCGCCGTGGCCGATCAGCGCCGCGCCGCGCTTCTTGCCGATCTCGATCGCATCCTTGAGCGTCTTGCCGGGAAACGATTTGGCGGCCGTCAGCAGAAACGGCGACGAGCCAATGCCGGTGATCGGCGTGAAATCGGTGCGCGGATCGTAGCTCGCCTGCTTGGCGCCGATGTCGGTCACCAATGCGCCGGCGCCGGCCATGGCGATCGTATAGCCGTCGGGGGCGGCCTTCTTGACGACCTCGAGGCCGACGACGCCGCCGGCGCCGGGACGGTTCTCGATGACGATGGGCTGCCCGAGCCTGGTCTCGACGAAGTTCTGCACGATGCGAGCCATCGAGTCGCTGCTGCCGCCGGGCGGGAACACGACGATCAATCGTATTGGCCGGTCCGGGTAGGCGGATGACGGCCGTGGCAATCCGATCAAGGCAGCGGCAACAACGAGGCACGTGATGGCAGCGAGCGAGAGCCGGCGCATGGGCAGTTCCTCCGGACAATTCTTTGTTGTTGCCATCATTCCAACCCCGAACGCGCGGAGGCGCAAGGGCGCCGACGGAACAACGCACCATGCTGCATGCGCTAACAGTTGCGATCGTGGGCGCGCGCCCACGGGCGTGCATCATGCGCATGCCGTGCCTAGCTCGACCGCGCGCACGAAATGCTCCTACACTCACGCAGAGGAAATGACCGGGAGTATTCCACGCATGTCGACCGTTTCGCCTGTCGGGCCCGCCAAGGGCTACCGCCGCATCGCCACCGAAGAAGCTTTCATCCCGCCCGAACTGCACCGCCTGCAATGCAAGCTGGTCGAAGACGGCTCGGTGGACGATCCGGGGTTCAACAGCCTCGTCGGCTATTATCTGCGACATCCGAGCGAACGCGCGCGCAATGTCAGCGAGCGCCTGCAGGATATCGGCGAGCGTCGTCTCGCCGACATGGATTCGGCCGGCATCGACATGCAGATCCTGTCGCTGACCTCGCCGGGCGTGCAGGTGCTCAAGCCGGACGTCGCCGTCGAGATGGCACGGCTGGCCAACGACCAGGCCGCCGAGGCGGTGCGCCGTCATCCGACGCGCTTTGCCGCGCTCGCCGCGGTGGCGCCGCAGAATCCGGCCGAGGCTGCCAAGGAGCTCGAGCGCGCCGTTACCAGGCTCGGCATGAAGGGCGTGATCATCAATTCGCATACGCTCGGCGAATATCTCGACGATCCGAAGTTCTTCCCGATCTTCGAGGCGGCGACCGCGCTCAAGGTGCCGGTCTACCTGCATCCCAATACGCCCTCGAAGCGCATGATCGAGCCGCTGCTCGAGTCGGGCCTCGACGGCGCGATTTACGGCTTCGCGGTGGAAACCGGCATGCACGCGCTGCGGCTGGTCGTGAAGGGCGTGTTCGACCGTTATCCGGATCTCACGGTGGTCCTCGGCCATCTTGGCGAGGCGCTGCCGTTCTGGCTGTTCCGCCTCGACTTCATGCATCGCGGCACGGTGACTTCGGGCCGCTACGATTTCCTCAAGCCGCTGAAGAAAAAGCCGAGCGACTACCTGCGCGACAATTTCTATTACACGACCAGCGGCATGCCGTGGGAGCCGGCGATCGCCTTCACCCAGCAGGTGATCGGCATGGACCGGGTGATGTACGCCATGGATTACCCCTACCAATACGTGCATGACGAGGTGCGGGCGCAGGACGCCATGGCGATCAGCGACGCCGACAAGAAGGCGTTTTTCCAGACCACGGCGGAGCGGGTCTTCCGGCTCTGAGACGGGAACTCGGCCGCTACCTAAGGTGCTGTTTTTGAAGGAGAAAATGGCCGTAAAAAGAACCCCCGGCGGCCGGGAAATCCTTGCTATTGGCGGCTCCGGCCGTTAGATTCTCGGCCAACAACGAATAGAAAAAACGGCCGTCCGAGATGGCGGCCGTTTTGTTTTTGGAGCTGCCCTCCAAAAACAGAGAAGCCGCCGTGGGGGATCCGCGGCGGCTTTTCATTTGGGCGGAGCGCGCGCCGGCGCCGCATCATTACAAATCGTTCAGCTCTTGCGCTGGCTCAATTCGATACCGGCACCGCGGCCGCAGGTTGGCGTGGGGCGCGACGCCATGATTTCGAGACCGACCATGACAAACTCGACCACCGAGAAATTCCTGATCGTCTTCTTCCGCTTCACCATGGCGTGGACATTTCTCTACGCCGCCTCGCACCAGGTCTTCGTCCACGATTTCAGCGTCGTCGGCTTCCTCAAATCGACGAAGACGTTTCACGACGAGTTTGCAGTCTTCACCACGCCGGCGATGGCGCCGATCACGACGTTCCTCGTCGAATATGGCCACCTGCTCATCGGCCTGTCGCTGTTGTTCGGCTTGATGACGCGCGTCAGCGCCGCCTTCGGCATCGCCCTCATGCTCGTCTACTGGATGGCGCATATGGACTGGCCCTTCGTCGAGAACAGCAACAACCTGATATTCGATTATCACCTGGTCTATGCCGGCGTGCTGGCATACCTGATCTATAAGCGCGCGGGCCATGTCTTCGGGCTCGACGGTTGGGTGGAGAACCTGCGCTTCGTCAAGGACAATGCGGTGCTGCGGCCGCTGGTGGCCTGAGCTATCGCGCCAGCGACTGCCGCGCCGACCACAGCGCGCGAATGCGCGAACGAAACGCCTTCGGCCGTTCGGCAAACAGACGGCTGGCCAATTTGGCGGCGGCGTTGAGGTGGGCGGTGCGGCGGTCCTCGATCAAGGGCTGCAGGCGCGAGCGCCACGGCGCCAGCGGTCCGCGGGGCGCCATGTAGCCGGCAAATACCGTGAGGTCCTGACAGGCGCCGAGACGTTCGCGCAGGCGCTGCGCCTCCTGCGCCCAAACCTTCGCGAGACGCGGCCACAGCGCGTCGAGCAGCTCCATCTGATGACGGTGCTCGACAACGCGTTTGCGCAATTCGTGCAGGTGCTCGCCCTCGGCGTCCATCCAATGGTGCGGAATGAGCTGGCGGCCGCGACGATAGGTGCGCGTCATCGCATCGGCGATGGTATCGAACTCGATTTCGGCCAGCGACCATTGCTCGACCGCCAGTTCGGCCGCTTCCAGATACTCTGCCACCCGTTGACGTAGCTCTGGCGTGAAATGCGCGGCTTCGGCCTCGCTGCGGAGCTTGGTCAGCCGGGCTTCGATGGTCTTCACCGAGGTCTCAGAAAATGGCAGGTCGGATTTGGTGAGGTCGGCCAGCGCATCGAGAGCAGCCTGGACGTCCCGGCTGCCGGACAAAGTGCGCATCAGATCGCGCGCCTCGGTGCGCATCCGGTCGGCGGGTTCGCCGAGCGGTTCGGCCAACAGGCGCATTAATGCCCGCCAGCGCTTGAAGGCTCGCCGAATGGCGTGCACCACCTCCGCATCGCTCAGCTCCGAATCGGAAAGCGCGGAACGGGCGTCGGCAATGATGGCACGGGCGGCGGCCGTCAGGCTGCCGCCGAACGCATCCTCCGCCTCTTGGCGATCGTGGGCCTCAGCCTCATTCATGCTGCGTCTTTTGGCGTGAACATGTGTCAAGTCGATGAAAAGTGGGGGCTTTCCGCCCATCGGGAGGTCGCCGGATGGCCGGTTTAGGACATTAGCGCATGGCTGGCGGCCGATGCGCTTGTTCCTCATCAATTGGCCCAGGATCGGGCGCCCGCAAAATTAAATCGAAGAATCCCGGTGCTGGGGCGAAGAAGCCTTTGCATCTGACATGTAATTGTTATATCAGGCCAATCTCTTTGGCGCGGGGTGGAGCAGCCCGGTAGCTCGTCAGGCTCATAACCTGAAGGTCGCAGGTTCAAATCCTGCCCCCGCAACCAAAATTATCATTTAAAATCAATTTGTTAAGCGGCTTCAGCCGGCCGGATCGCGGCGGCCCTCAGGATTCCTGGGCAAGCTTGAGAAACGGAACCAGCTCGGGCGGCAGGTCGTCGCGACCCGCAATGGTATCGGCCAGGCTGCGGTCCTTTTTGGCGCGGTTGATCAGCTTCACGAAGCCCATTTCCGAAAGCCGGGCCCCCAGATTCGCGCTGACGCGGCGCGACACTTCCGGATCGCCACGCTCCACCAGGACATCCGTCACCACCTCGCTCAAGCTGCGCCGGGCGGCGATCGCCTTCAGATGCTTCTGACTTTTGCTGGTGGCGATGCTGACCAGCGCCTCGTCGCTCAGGCCTTCCGACTTCTCCAGCGCAGGTCCGGAAATCGCGATGTTGTCGGAGCCGGACAGTTGCGCGACCACGCCCTTCGGCGGATTGGCGACATCGGCCAACCGGGCCGACAATTCGCCCAGCGAGCGCTGGTCCATGTTCTCAATCAGGCGCGTGATCACGTCGTCGAAGATCGCCACCTGTTCCTCGCTGTAGGAATCGGCGCCGAGCACGAACAGGTCGGTGATGCTCCGCAGAATCTGCAATTGTCGGAAGTTCGACGCCTTGCTGAGCGCGGCATCGAGCTCGAGAATCAGCGATTGCTTGGCCGTACTCATCTGCGGCGGTTCCTGAACGCACTTTGTACTCGTACCCGGCTGTGCGATCGACTGATCCGGATACACCATCCGCCACCAGAGCAAACTTCAATTAACATGGCATTTAAGGCAACGCTCCAGACGTCGCCGTGAGCAGTGGCGTGGCCGTAATGGATATCCAACGCGCCAGTGCCGTGTGGCCGAGGGCCGCGTTCGCTCAGTCGTTAATGCTTTGTTTCAAATCGTCATATTCCGGAATGGCAAAGTTTATCGACAAACCGAAAGATGCAACAAGTAAGAATTTAATTATGCGTTTTGGTTCAACCATGGCGCGGCGGTAATCGCCGCTGCACTCGCGATCTGTCGTTTTTTGGGCGGCGCTGGAGCAGAAGGCCGCAAGGCTGGTGCGCGCACATGATGGGCGAGCCTGCTTGCGGTCATCGAATCTGCCTCGCGTTGGAATGGGGAGTCCTCCGGAATGTTCAACCTCTCGAATATCCGCATCGGCACGAAACTCGCGATCATGTCCGGGCTGGGAGTCCTGCTCGTCCTCGGCATGATCGTCGGCCAGATCGTCGGGAGCGCCGCTGTCGATTCGTCACAGCAGGCGGCGGACCTTCAGAGCGAGATCGGACGCAGTATCCTGAAGACCCGGGCCTCGTTTCGAGGCCTGCAGATGGCGGTTCAGGACGTGCTGGCAACGCGCAACGACGCCGATCTGAAAAAGGCGATGCAGGTCGCGCAGGCGCGTCTCAAGGACGTCCGTGACACGGCCGAGCCGCTGCTGCCGCAACTGACCGACGGCGAAGCCCGCGCTCGCGTGGAGAAGGTCATCGCGCTGAGCAACAAATACCTCAAACTGGCCGAAGCGATCGTTCCGATCATGACCGAGCGTTTCGCCACCGAGGCAAAGCAGAAGGCCGCCATCGTCAAGCAGTCGGGCGAATATCTATCCCTCGGCATGGACATCGAGATGCTCGATGCTCAGCAGATGGGCACGGCGATGGACATGAAGCCGGTCGCGGCCGAGGCGGAAAAGCTGATCGACGAGACGGATCAGCAGGCTGTAACCGCGCGCCGGCAGGCCGAAGCACTGGCCGATCAATCTCAGGCGACGGCATTCCGCCTCGCCATGGGGCTTGGCGGCCTCGCGGTCCTCATGCTGATTGCCACCGCGGTCCTTGGCGTCTCCGCGATCGCGCGTCCGCTGCGCGCGCTCGTGGCGCCGCTGGAAAGCGTTGCTGGCGGCAATTTCGCGGTCGTGGTGCCGGGCACCGGCCGCAAGGACGAGGTCGGGCAGATCGCGATGGCGGTGCAGGCCATGGCGGAAAAGGTCAGCGCCACCATTGCCGAGATCAAGGCGTCCGGCCGCGAGGTCACAAATGCCTCGGCCGAAATCTCGACGGCGACCACAGACCTGTCGCAACGCACCGAGGAGCAGGCTGCGAGCCTGGAGGAAACGTCCGCGGCGATGGAGGAACTGGCCGCCACCGTGCGCAAGAATGCCGAGAACGCCCAACTCGCCAATCAGGACGCCAACGCCACGCGTGATGTCGCCGAACGGGGCGGCGCCGTGGTCGGCGAAGCGGTGACGGCGATGGCACGCATCGAAGACTCATCGCGCAAGATCTCCGACATTATCGGCGTCATTGACGAGATTGCGCGCCAGACCAACCTGTTGGCGCTCAACGCTGCGGTGGAAGCGGCGCGCGCCGGCGAAGCCGGACGCGGTTTCGCCGTCGTCGCTTCCGAAGTCCGCAGCCTGGCGCAGCGTTCTTCGCAGGCCGCCAAGGATATCAAGGACCTCATTACGAACTCGAACGGTCTGGTGAAGAACGGCGTGCAACTGGTCAATCGTGCGGGTGCGTCGCTCAACGAGATCGTCGAATCGATCAAGAAGGTTTCGGTCGTCGTCGCCGAGATCGCCAACGCCTCTGCCGAGCAGGCGACCGGCATCGACGAGATCAACCGCGCGCTGACGCAGATGGACGAGGTCACGCAGCAGAACTCGGCCTTGGTCGAGGAAAATGCAGCGACGGCGAAAACGCTCGAGCACCAAGCCAAGGCCATGGACGAGCAGGTGGCGTTCTTCCAGATCGCGGCCGGCCATGATGTGGCGGCGCAGCCGTCGCCGCAGCCGGCGTCGGCCGCAGTCGCCACGGCTCCGGCAAAGGTCCACTCGGTTGTCCAGCCAGCCGTCAAATCAGCCACTAAATCGACCGCCTCTGCAAAGCCGGCGCCGGTCAAGTCGGCATCCGCACCGGCGCCATCGCCCGCGGCAAGCATCGGCCCGGCGCGCCGCATGCAGACCGCGCTGGCGACGGCCGTCAATGAGGACGACTGGAAGGAATTTTAGAATCGGGCTGAGAAGCGGTTGAGCCGAGGTCGCGCGAATGTGGGGTTCGCCGGCCAATCGGCAGATTCAAGTGTTGCACGGGGGGGATAATGTTCAAGCTTTCGGACGTCAGGATCAGCATCAAACTCGCAGTCATATCGGGTCTTGGCATCCTGTTGGTGGCCGGCATTCTGGCCAACCAGATGCGCGCCGATTCGTCGGTTTCAAGCGCGGTCCACGCCGCGAATGAGCGCCTGCTCAAGGCCCGCGATCTGCAGTCGATCCTGGCCGCCGAGCGCGGCATGCAGTTCGCCGTGAATGAATCGCTGGTGTCGGCCTCGAAGGACGACCTCGCCCGGACGCTGGCGCAGATTAAGAGTTATCACAAGTCGGCGCGTGATCAGATCGACGCGATGATTCCGACTTTCGTCCAGCCCGATCGCCGCACCCAGGCTGAAAAGATCAAGTCCCTCGTCGATCGATACGCGGCCGACGCCGGAAAGATCGGCGCGACAAAAGGCGAGATCCTCACGCTGCGCAGTAATGGACTGCCCGACGAAGTCGACAAGGCCGATCGGCTGACGACCGAAATCCAACGTTTCGCGCGCGACGGCCTTCGTCCGATCGGCATGGAGATCGAGAACAGCGTGGCGAATCTCGGTGCGCAGGTGTCGCAGGACGCGGCGAAGGGTTTCGAAGCCGCCGTGGCGACGATGTCGTCGAGCGGCGCCATCGGCTTTGCGGTTGGGCTTCTGGCGATCGCCATCCTGGCGATCTCGGCAGTCATCGGTGTCGTCACGATCGGTCGGCCATTGCGCGCCTTGCTCGTTCCGCTCGAAAGCGTTGCGGCGGGCAATTTTGCCATTTCCGTGCCGGGGGCTGATCGGGGCGACGAAATCGGCCACATCGCCGCTGCCGTCCAGTCGATGGCGCAGAAGGTCAGCACCACCATCGCAGAGATCAAGGCGTCGGGTCGCGAAGTCACCAACGCCTCGGCCGAGATCGCCACCTCGACCACGGATCTGTCGCAGCGCACCGAAGAACAGGCGGCGAGTCTCGAAGAGACGTCGGCCGCCATGGAACAGCTATCGGCGACGGTGCGCAAGAACGCCGAGAACGCCCAGCTCGCCAACCGTGACGCCAGCGCGACCCAGAACGTGGCCGATCGCGGCGGCGAGGTGGTCGGCCGCGCCGTCAAGGCGATGGCGCGCATTGAGGAGTCGTCGCGCAGGATTTCCGACATCATCGGTGTCATCGATGAGATCGCGCGGCAGACCAACCTGCTGGCGCTCAACGCCGCGGTGGAAGCCGCGCGCGCCGGCGAGGCTGGCCGCGGTTTTGCCGTGGTTGCCTCCGAGGTTCGCAGCCTGGCGCAGCGCTCGTCGCAGGCGGCCAAGGACATCAAGGACCTGATCACCAGTTCGAACGGCGAGGTGAAGGACGGCGTCCAACTGGTCAACAAGGCCGGCGAGTCGCTGGCCGAGATCGTCGCGTCGATCAAGAAGGTCGCCGTCGTCGTATCCGAAATCGCCAATGCCAGCGCCGAGCAGGCCACCGGCATCGACGAGATCAATCGGGCGCTCAACCAAATGGATCAGGCGACGCAGCAGAACTCGGCGCTCGTCGAGGAAAATGCGGCGACCGCCAAGACGCTCGAGCATCAAGCCAAGGCCATGGATGAGCAGGTGGCCTTCTTTCAGATCGCGGCGGGTCACGATGTGCCCGCTGCGGCGCCGCGGCCTGCGGTTCCGCCGATTGCCGGGGCCAAGCCGGCGGCGGTTAAAACTGTCGGGCGGGCCGCGCCGGCCGCCACTCGTTTGGGTCCGGCCCGCCGGATGCAGACCGCCCTGGCGGCAGCAGTGGACGAGGACGCCTGGAAGGAGTTCTAGGATTGCGGTGCCCGGATGCCGAGTTCGGCATCCGGCAACCGTCCATCTGTGCAGTCGCTTTAATAATCTATTTTATCAATTCACATTATCCTGCCGTCTCTAGGGACAATTAAAGTCTTTTGTCACGGCGCTTTTCTAGACTTCCCGCGTGGGAATCGCACGAGCGACGCCCATTGCCGCCAGAGGCTCGCGGAACCGCGCCATCGCGCCGGGTTCACGCGGTGCCTTGGGTGCGGTGTGTATGTCACCGGCCTCACGGCCATCACGGGCGAGTCACGATCTCATGAATCAGTTAGCCGCTACGGACACCGCCGTACAGCCGAACGACTGGAACGGCTCCGGCGCCGCTCACAGCGCGGGCAACCAGACACAATTCATCAGCTTCGCGATCGGCGATGATCAGTACGGCGTCGACATCATGGCGGTGCGCGAGATCAAGGGCTGGTCCGATATCACGCACCTGCCGAAGCAGCCGGAATATGTCCGCGGCGTCCTGAACCTGCGCGGTGCGATCGTTCCGATCGTCGATCTGCGTTGCCGCTTTGGCCAGGGCCTCACCGAGACGACACCGCTGCACATCGTGATCATCGTGCAGATCGGCGGCCGCCAGATCGGCCTGATCGGCGATCGCGTGCTCGACATCGTTTCAGTCGATGCAGCGCAGATCCAAAAGGTGCCGCGAACCGGCAACGGTCATCAGACGGACTTCCTCTCCGGCCTGGTCACCCACGACAATGTCATGATCGCGCTGATCGACCTGCCGAATCTGCTGTCGGTACAGGATGACGCCGGTACCGAGCACTAAGGCCATGCGCCGGCCCGCAGCCTACTGCAGCGGCCGGCGTTCACGCTTCTTCTCTTCGAACGCAACGCCCTCTTCTGGAAATCAATTGAAATGCTGCGGCTGTCGAATCTTCGCATCGGTCTGAAACTAGCGGCCATGTCGGCCATCACGATTGGCCTCGTCGCCGTCCTTATCATCAGTCAATTGATGACGGCCTCACAAATCAGAACCTCGAACGAGGCGACCGACCGGCGCACCGACCTCGCCCTCGACGCCGCGCTCGCGAAAGGCGCCGTCCGCGGGATGCGAATTGCCGCGACGTATATCCGGCAGGCGAACGACATCAAGTCTCTCGAAACGCAGTTCGGTGACTACAAGAAGGCTTACGCCGAGTTCGTAGAGAAAGTTGATCATATCGCCTCGACGACGACGATCCCTGCGCGGGTCGATCAGACGAAGCTGATGAAGACGAATGGCGCGATCTACGCGGCGGTCGTTGGCGACCTGCAGGCCGGGCGACGCGAAATCATCGCCATTCAGGACAAAGCCAAGGGCGGTGCCCTGTCGGAAGCCGACAAGGCGCGGATCGACCAACTGGAAGACTCCGCAGCCAAGGGCGCCGTGAAGGCGATCCCCGCTGCCCAGGCCATCATAAAAATGACCGATGAAATCGTCGTTGCGACGACCAAGGCCGCGGAAGAGTCCAAGGCTGCAGCGCAGCAGGCCGTGAACTTCGCCAGCCTCGTCACGATCGTACTCGGCGTCGTGGCGATCGCCGTGATGGCTCTCACCGCTCTGCTGGGTACAGTGATGATCGCCCGTCCGCTGCGGGCCCTGGTGGCACCGCTGGAAACCGTCGCCGAGGGCAACTTCGCCATCACGGTACCAGGCACCGACCGTAAGGATGAAGTAGGCCAGATTGCCGCCGCCGTCCAGTCGATGGCGCAGAGGGTCAGCAGCACGATCGCGGAGATCATATCGTCGGGCCGTGAAGTCACCAACGCCTCGGCTGAGATCGCGACCTCGACGACCGATCTGTCGCAGCGGACCGAAGAGCAGGCCGCGAGCCTTGAGCAGACCTCCGCGGCCATGGAAGAGCTCGCCGCGACCGTACGCAAGAACGCGGAGAACGCTCAGCTTGCCAATCAGGACGCCAACGTCACCCGTGAAGTGGCGGATCGAGGCGGACAGGTCGTCGCCAAGGCCGTCGACGCCATGGCGCGGATCGAAGAGTCGTCGCGCAAGATTTCCGACATTATCGGCGTCATCGACGAGATTGCGCGTCAGACCAACCTCCTGGCACTCAACGCCGCGGTAGAAGCGGCGCGCGCCGGCGAAGCCGGACGCGGCTTCGCCGTCGTGGCTTCCGAGGTCCGCAGCCTGGCGCAACGCTCGTCGCAGGCCGCCAAGGACATCAAGGACCTCATCACCAACTCAAACGGCCAGGTGAAAGACGGCGTCGATCTCGTCAACAAGGCAGGACAGTCGCTCAACGAGATCGTCGAGTCGATCAAGAAGGTTTCGGTCGTTGTTGCCGAGATCGCCAACGCCTCTGCCGAACAGGCGACCGGCATCGACGAGATCAACCGTGCTCTGACGCAGATGGATGAAGTGACGCAGCAGAACTCGGCGTTGGTCGAAGAAAACGCGGCCACCGCGAAGACATTGGAACAGCAGGCCAAGGCGATGGACAGCCAGGTCGCGTTCTTCCAGATCGCCGCCGGTCACGATGCGCGTGCGCCGATGACGGCAGCAACCCAGCCGGCGATGCGTGTCGCGCCGGCCCCGGCACGATCGGCACCTGCGATGAAAAGGCCGGCGATCGCTCATGCCGCGGTATCAGCTCGCGGTTCGGCGAATGTCGGCCCGGCTCGCCGCATGCAGGCCGCGCTGGCGACAGCGGTCAAGGCCGATGATTGGAAAGAGTTCTAACGGCTGGTAATCGCCCGGCGCTCATTCGCGCCACGCGGATCGAACTAAACGTAGCTCGAACAGGCACCGAGTAGAGAGACCTCTCGCAATGAAGACGACATCAGCGTCACGTACAACGGCGATGCCGGCGGTCCCGCCGCTGCCTTCGCCGAATGACGCCATGCGCGAGTTTCCCTTCTCGGACGCCGACTTCCGCGGCTTCGTCGAGCTCGCCTATCAGTATGCCGGTATTGCGCTTGCGGATAGCAAGCGCAACCTCGTGTACAGCCGATTGTCTCGTCGCCTGCGCGCGCTCGGACTTCGCTCCTTTGCCGAATACCGCAATTATCTCGACGAGACCGACGCCGAGCGCGAGAACTTCATCAACGCGATATCGACCAATCTGACGAAGTTTTTTCGCGAGTCGCATCACTTCGATCACTTCCGCGACCACATCGCTGCACCGTATGCGCGGAACAGGACGGGCGGCCGCCTACGGGTGTGGTCGGCGGGCTGCTCCAGTGGCGAGGAGCCCTACACGATCGCCATGGTGCTGAAGCGCGAAATTCGCGATGTCGAGCGGCAGGACGTGCGGATCCTCGCTACCGATATCGACACCGAAATGGTCGCCCGCGGCACGCGCGGCGAATATCCCTCGACCTCGCTCGAGGAAGTGCCGCGTCCCTATCACGAATACTTCGAACGCGCGGCCGGCAAGGCGGACAACATGGCGGTAGCGCGTGCGGTGCGCAGCCTGATCGCCTTCAAGCGCCTCAATCTGATGGAGACGTGGCCGTTCAAGGGGCCGTTCGATGCCATCTTCTGCCGCAACGTCATGATCTATTTCGATACGCCAACGAAGATGCAGTTGATCGATCGCTTCACCGCCATGATCCGGCCCGGTGGTTTCCTCTACATCGGGCATTCGGAATCCCTCAACGGCGTCCATCCCGGAATCAGCCTCGTCGGTCGCACCATCTATCGGAGGACCGCATGAGCTTTGCCACGATGGCCCGTCCAGGCGACTCCGCAGCCGACGCCAATGCGGCATTCGCGTCGCGCAAGTTCTTCGACACGGCCAGCCAGACCTGGATGGTCAAGGTGTTTCCCGGCGAATATTACGTCACGTCGAAGCCCGACGAAGTCCTCGTGACGATTCTCGGGTCTTGCGTCGCCGCCTGCATCCGCGACCCACGCGTGGGCATCGGTGGCATGAACCACTTCATGCTGCCCCACAGCAAGGCGGGCAACTGGGCGGGCGACATGCAATCCACCCGGTTCGGCAACTTCGCAATGGAGAAGCTGATCAACGAATTGTTGAAGGCTGGCTGCTCGCGCAATTCGCTCGAGATCAAGGTGTTTGGCGGCGGTAACGTTACCGACACGCAAAACGCAATTGGAACCGACAACTCCGACTTCATCCTGCGGTATCTGGAGGCCGAAGGGCTGCGCTGCGCTGCGCAGGATCTGCGCGGCAACCTGCCGCGTCGCATCCAGTACGCGCCATCGACGGGAAAGGTCATCCGCCGTCTGCTCGGCTCCGGCGATTCGCCGGCGGTCGTGCGGGAGGAGAAGGAATATGTCAGCCGTATCTCGAAGCGGCAGACCGGCGGCGAAATTACGCTGTTCGACTGATAACGGAAACGCCAATGGACAAGAAGGTCAGGGTTCTTATCGTCGACGACTCCGCCGTGATCCGGCAGTTGTTGCAGATGCTGCTGTCGCAGGATCCGGAAATCGAAGTCGTCGGCACCGCCGGCGATCCCTTGATCGCACGCGACCGCATCAAGGCGCTCAATCCCGATGTTGTCACGCTCGACGTCGAGATGCCGAACATGGACGGCGTCACTTTCCTGCGTAAGATCATGACGCTGCGGCCAATGCCAGTCATCATGGTCTCGACCCTGACTCAAGCGGGCGCGGAAACGACGCTGGAAGCGCTCGAGATCGGCGCCGTGGACTTCGTTGCCAAGCCGGTGAAGGACGTCGCGCAGGGTCTCGCAGAAATTGCCGGCGAATTACAGGCCAAAGTGAAGCAGGCGGCCCGGGCACGTGTCGGCCGCGGCTCCGCAGCGCTCGCGCCGACAAAGCCGCGCCGGGCCTACAGCGCAGGCGCGGGCGAACGCCTCGTCGCCATTGGTGCCTCCACCGGTGGCGTCGAAGCGCTCAAGAAGGTGTTGATGCAGCTTCCGGCGGAGTGCCCGCCGATCGTCATTACTCAGCACATGCCGCCGCGGTTCACGGCGGCGTTCGCCGAGCGCCTCAACCGGGAATGCCCGATGAAGGTGTCCGAGGCGATGCACAATGAGACCATCGAAGCCGGCCATGTCTATATCGCCCCGGGCTCCCACCATCTCGAGGTGGTGCGCGCGGGCAATGAGTATCGCTGCACTTTGAGCGACTCCGCGCCCGTCTCGGGCCACCGGCCCTCGGTCGATGTTCTGTTCCGCTCGGTGGCGAAGGTGGCGGGGAAGGCGGCCGTCGGTTCGATCCTCACCGGCATGGGCAAGGATGGCGCCGAGGGCCTGCTGGCGATGCGCCAGGCGGGCGCCTACACGCTCGGCCAGGACGAAGCTTCCGCTCTCATTTACGGCATGCCGCGAGTCGCCTTCGAACGTGGCGCGGTGATGCGTCAGGTGTCTCTCTCGCATATGGCCGAGGCGATCCTCGATGCCTGCGACGGTACGGCCGCATCCGCCAAAGCTGCGGCACGAGCATAGGAATGATGCGATGATGGGCAACGCCGAACAGAACGTGGTGATGCTGCCGCCGATGCTGGATCAGGCAGCGGCCGAGTCCTTTCTCGAACTGATGCGCCAGCGCGTCAGCGGCGATGCGCCGCTAGCGCTCGACGCCTCCGAAGTCGAGACGCTGACTTTGCCGTGTACACAGATCGTGCTCGCGGCGCTGCGTGCCGGCGACAGCATCAAGATCAGGAACCCGTCCGCGGCGTTCGTCGCCACCTTCGAAGATTTCGGCCTCGACTGGCAGGCCCATCTCGATCAGCGCCAGATTCGCGAAGACGTTTCTGCAGGGCAAGCTCCCACTGGCGAACCGCTCGACGTGGCGCCGGACGAGGCGGCGCTGGTGGCTGACGTCGAAGCCCCTCCAATCAGCGAGAAAGTCATGAGCAAGCGCATTCTGACGATCGACGACTCGAAGACGATTCGCGACATGCTGATGCTCACTCTCGCCGAGGCAGGCTTCGACGTTATCCAGGCCGTGGACGGCCAGGACGGCCTCGACGTGCTGGCCAGGGAGCAGACGGAAGTCGACGTCATTATTACCGACATCAACATGCCGCGCATGGATGGATACGAAGTGATCCGCAATCTGCGGCGCGACCCGACCTACAAGTCGAAGCCGATCCTGGTGCTCACCACCGAAAGCGACGGCGACAAGAAAAGCCAGGCGCGCGAAGCCGGAGCGACCGGATGGATGGTCAAGCCGTTCGATCCGGAGCGGCTGGTGGCCACCGTGCGCAAGGTCGCCCCCTAACAGATCGCATTGATGCAAGGTTGACGGACAAGGCTGACGAACATGGCAAGCTTGGACGATCTGAAGAAGACATTCTTCGACGAATGCGACGAAGCGATGCAGCAGATCGAGATCGGCCTGACCGATATCCGATCGGGCGAAGGCAATGACGAAACTGTCAATGCCGTGTTCCGCGGCGTCCATTCGGTGAAGGGCGGCGCCGGCATCTTCGGCTTCGAACAGCTCGTCGAATTCGCCCATGTCTTCGAGACAGTGCTGGACGGCCTGCGTAACGGCAGCCTTACGGCGACCTCGGACAATCTCGACGTGTTGCTGTCGTCGAGTGACGTGCTGTCCGATCTGGTGCAGATGTCGCGTTCGGGGCAGGAAATCGCGCCGGGCTTCGGCGGCGAGTGCCGCAACGCGCTCGAGCAGATCATCGAGCAAGGCGGCGGCAGCGGCGGGGACGATGGCGAGATCGCACCGGCCGATTTCGATGGCCTCGACTTTATGCCGGTCGCGGTCGATCTCGACGAGATTGCGGCCGACCAGCAGGCCGACGGCCAGCGCATCTACAACATCACCTTCCGGCCGAAGCCGGAAATGCTGAAGAAGGCCAATGAACCGCTTTACGTCCTGCGCGAGCTACGCAAGCTGGGCGAGGTCGAACTCACGGCGAACGCCGAAAACCTGCCGGCGCTGAGCGACATCGAGACGGACGTCCCGTACTTGTGGTGGACCGCCACGCTGCGCACCGAAGCAGCCCGCGGCCAGGTCGACGAAGTCTTCGAATTCGTCTCGGGCGATTGCGATCTGTCCATCGAGGACATGACGCCGGCCCCGGTCGCGGCTATGCCCGTGGTCGACGCCCCGCCCTTGGCGCCGGAAATGCCGCTCGCCCCGGTCGAGACCAAGCCCACTCCGATCGCCGCGCCGAAAACCGAGGCCGAACCGGCCATCGCCGGCGGCGCCGGCCGCACCAAGCCGGCCGCGACGACGACCCGCATCGAGCTCGAGCGTATCGACCGCGTCGTCAACATGGTCGGCGAACTCGTCATCTCGCAGGCCATGCTCGGCCAGATCGTCCAGGACCTGCCGGAAACGACCAGCATGCGGCTGATCCAGATCCTTGACGAGGTCGCGCACCACACCCGCGAACTCAAGGACAGCGTCATGTCCATGCGTGCCCAGCCGGTCGGCTCGGTGTTCCAGCGCATGCCTCGTCTGGTCCGCGAAGTCGCCGCCAAGACGCACAAGAAGGTGCGGCTGGAGACGCACGGCGAAACCACGGAAGTCGATCGTTCGATCATCGAGCGCCTCGGCGACCCGCTCACCCACATCATCCGAAATTCGGTCGATCACGGCGTCGAAGCGCCGGCGGCCCGCCTTGCCGCCGGCAAGCCGGAAGAAGGCGTCATCCGCCTGTCCGCCGAACACCGCGGCGGCCGCATCGTTATCGAGATCAAGGACGACGGCGCCGGCATCAATTCCGAGCGCGTGCTGAAGATCGCGCGGGAGAAGGGCCTGGTCGGTCCGGACGCGCAGCTCAGCGAGGACGAGATCAACAACCTGATCATGATGCCGGGCTTCTCCACCGCGGAGACCATCTCGGACATCTCCGGCCGCGGCGTCGGCATGGACGTCGTCCGCAGCAATATCCAGGATCTCGGCGGGCGCATCACGCTGAAGTCGGTGCGCGGCCAGGGCATGACCATTCAGTTGGCGCTGCCGCTGACGCTTGCGGTCATGGACGGCATGGTGATCAAGACCGGCACGCAGACCTACGTGATGCCGCTGTCGGCGATCGTCGAGTGCTTGCGGCCGTCGCGCGGCGAGATTTCGAATCTGATCGGCACCCACGGCATGTTGCAGTTGCGGGGCGAGTTCGTGCCGATCGTCATGCTCGGCGATCTGCTCGGCATCGGCTCGTCGGCGGGGAACAATTCGGAGCGCGTCGTCATCATCACCGACACCGGCGAAGGTTCCCGCATCGGACTCGTCGTCGACGAATTGCTCGGCCACCAGCAGGTCGTGATCAAGAGCATTGAGGAAAGCTACGGCGCGGTTCCGGGAATCGCCGCCGCGACGATCCTCGGCAACGGACGCGTTGCCTTCATTCTCGACGTCGAAAAGCTGTCAGAGCTGGCGGTTCATACACCAGTCACCAACAACGCAACCATGAAAGCGGCGCAGCCCGCCTTGAACTAGGATCGATTCCGCGCGTCGGACGGCGCGCAGGTCGCATAAGGAGTAAGAAAAAATGCCAGTTGCAGGAGCAATCAAGGTCCTCATCGTCGACGACCAGAACAGCGTCCGGCAGATGACCCGGATGGCGCTGGAGGAGATCGGTTTCCGCCACATCCAGGAGGCGGAAAACGGCGTCCAGGGCATGGAAACGGCGGCCGTGCAGCCGCTGGACCTGATCATCTCCGATTACAACATGCCGGAAATGGACGGACTCGGCTTCCTGCGAGCGGTGCGCGGTCATCCGGTGGCGCGCAAGGTGCCGTTCATCATGCTGACCGGCCGCGGCGACCGCGAATTGGTGGTGAAAGCTGCTCAGGCCGGCGTCAACAACTACCTGGTCAAGCCGTTCACGTCGGCGATCCTGCGCGGCAAGATCGAGCAGGTAATCGGCAAGCTGTCGTAAGAAGTTGCAATCGGTCGAACCGGCCAGGAGAAGACGAGTGGCAGGCGAAGATACCGATAACGACGTCAGCGCGTTTCTGGCCGTGCTTGCCGCCTTGTTGCTCGACAACGTCCTGCAGCTCGATGAAACCGTTGGCCGCGTGACCGACTTCGTGATGAGCAATAAGCCGGATCGCGACACGATCGTAACCTTGCAGAGCTTCGACCGCATCAAGCAGGAGTTCGAAGCGCTCGGTGACGCGCTGGCGCGATACGCCGAGGCTCACGGGACGACACCGGAATCCGGCGCGGCCCGGCTGCAGCTCGGCCATGACGTCATCTCGGGGATCACGGTCGCGGATCTGAAAGATCGTCTGCTCAGCCGGCTGGTGCCGGCTTCGGATGAGATGCTGTTGCCGGAGGTTTCGGCAGAACAGGCGGCGGAGGTCGGCGTCGATGTTCTGTACTGAAGCATCCACATTTAATGCACCCAAAGCAGTCGCGAGGGTCTGATGTCGAACAATGCTTTTCTCACGGAGCTCGAAGAAGCTCTCACCAATGGTCCCGCGGAAAAGCGTGCCAAGACC
Organism: Pseudolabrys sp.; assembly: GCA_026125925.1. Next base: position 10,029 of record JAHCKF010000007.1, on the reverse strand, counting down.
TTGCGCCGGGTTACCGATCTGTTTGTCTTCGGCGCCAGCCACTTTTCCGAAGATCACGTCGCCATGTTCGACGGGGTCTTTCAGAATCTCATGGTCAACATCGAGACCTCGGCCCGCGCCGCGCTGGCCGATCGGCTGAAATCGGTGCCGAATGCGCCGGTGGGCGTGATCCGGACCCTGGCGATGGACGACGATATCGCGGTGGCCGGGCCGGTCCTCACCGAGTCGGACCGCATCGACAACGCATCGCTGGTCGAGACCGCCCGCACCAAGAGCCAGCCCCACCTGATGGCGATTTCGAATCGCAAGGTGCTCGCGGAGACCGTCACCGACGTCCTGGTCGAACGTGGCGACCGCGACGTCGCGCTCAACGTCGCCCGCAACAAGGGCGCCCGCTTCTCCGATGTCGGCTACCTGAGGCTGGTGAAGCGCTCGGTGGGCGATGAGGAATTGGCGCGAACGGTAGGCTCACGCCCCGAAATTCCGCGCCAGCACTTCCTGCGGCTGCTCAGCACGGCGTCCAAGGCCGTGCGCATCTCGCTGCAGAACGCGCATCCGGAAATCGCCGGTCATGTCGAAGCGGTGGTCGATCGAGTCGCCATCGACATTCAGAAGCAGGCGGCGATGTCGCGCGACTACACCGCCGCGCGCGATCTGATCGAGAATATGAAGCGGTCGAATAACCTGTCGGAGCGCGACGTCGACGCCTTCGCGCGGGCCGGCAAGTTCGAGGAAACCGCGGTAGCCCTGTCCGTGCTCGGCGATTTGCCGTTTACCCTGGTCGAGCGTGCCATGGTGCTGGACCGTGTGGAACCGATCCTGCTCGTTGCCAAGACCATGAAGCTGTCGTGGGCGACGGCGCGTGCTCTGCTGATGCTGTGCGCCGGGCGTGGCGGGCTCGCCGCCGATACGCTGGAAAGCTGCCGGACGATCTTCAACAAAATGAAGCCGGAGACCGCGGCGCAGGTCATTGCCTTCCAGCGCAGCCGGCGTCAGGTCTGACGATAACGGTACTGACGAGGAAGGTTGAGGGTCCGGCTTGTAGCGCGGCCCGTCACGCTTGCCTTCAGTCCTTGGGGCTGGCCGGCGGCACGATGCTTGCCACCTCGACGACGCGGAGCAGGCCGTTGGCGAGTTCAGGCACCTCTTCGGGCCGACGGTGGCGGTACTCGTCGGTGCGCGCCAGCAGGAACGCATCCATGTGGCAGTCAATGACGTTCTTGTCGTAGGTGGCGCCCGCGATATAGGCCTCGAGAATGTCGCACAAGGTCGTGGCGACGAACGTCACCAGCGTGTAGCCCATGGTGCTGCCGACGTCGCGTAGATAGGCGCACTTCTGCTGGGCTCGCTCCAGCGCGTCCGTGTCGCCAGGATCCTTTGCAATATCGGCCAGACTGGCGCTGAGCTCGCTGTATTGCTGATCGATCCAGTCGGTGAAATCCGTCTTCATCTCTTCGACGGCGGTCTGCGCGCGTTCGAGGGCTTCCTCGCGACTGATGCCGCCGGGCCGCCGAGCCAGACGTTCGAAGCGGGTGTCCGCGAAAAAGATGGTGGCTTCCGAGTTGCCCTGCTTGTTAGCCATCAGTCTTGTCCTGAGCGAGCATTCGAAAAGAGACTATCGATATCGTCCTGATCGAGGGACGGCCCGGCTTCGGCGCCGACCTCGATTATCTTATCACCTTTGCGCCGGCCGACGCCGCCCGGATAGCCCTCGATCTTGAAACGGCGGTCCGGTCCGAAATAGGTGGCGCAATCGACAAAGGGTCGCGGATTGAAGACGATCCAACCAAGCCTATCATAAAGCCCGCTCGGCGACATTGGTTTTGCAACCACGATGTTGGCGCCAGCGTCGCGCGCATTCTTAACCGTGGATTCGCTGGTGTCGCTCGACATCAACAGGATCGGAATCGTCCTGTTTTCATTGTCGGCATTGCGCCGGATGGTGCGGGTCAGTTTCAATCCGCCGTGCGGCGGCAGGCGCATGTCGCATAACAGAATGTCGACCTTTTGACTCGAAAGCGCCTGAAATAGTCCGGTCGCGTTGTCGACTTCCATAACCTTGTTCGCGCCGAAGCCGCGCAGCATGCCGTTGACGACCCGCCGCAAATAGGAATTGGGGTCCGCGACGAGGATGAGCAGGTCGCGCAGATTGATCGTCGAATTTTTCATTGCCGGCCTTGGGGCGATCGATTGGTCGACCGCAGCGTTCGGCGTATCGGTTGGGAGCCTGCAGACCGCTCGCGCCGAACCATCGCCTAATCCTGCGTTAGGGCATCCTGGGAGCGCATCCAATTTTGCCGATTCAGGCTAACGGGTCGTTAACGCATTTCGTCGATAAGAATGACAATCTGGAATAACAAACGGGGCCATGCCTCGCCGGGATGCTCAGTGGCCTCACCGGCCGAGTCTGCGACTACGGCTCCGATTCTGCGGGTATACTGGATCGGTCCGAATTGTACGTGGCTTCTACTGTATTTGCGGTGCAGCGGTAGGGATCAGCAATCTGGATTATTGCATTCCCCCTGTACTCTACATGTAGAAGACGTATGCTTCATTCGGAAGTTGAGGGAACTGATTCGCTCCCGACTTCCCTGTTGCGTCGCAATACTACGGATGTCAGCGTTAAGTTTGCGAGAATGGCTATCCGCGGTTGTAGTGCTTGCGTGTGAATGCTCGCGTTACCGCTCACGGGGATGCTGAATTGTGACCAGCCTCGCAACAAAGAACGCTATGAATCCGATCCACGAAGCCGAAAAGCAGGATACGCCGAGCTACCTCGCCGGGCAGGTTGCCGCCGAGGTCATGGCGGGGTCCATGACGGCATTCGGCGTTGCGGAAGCGACCACGTCCACCGCGATGTGCGCGGTGTCATGTGACACCGCTTGCAGCCTCTGCCCCGCCTACAATCTGCTGTGTGGCGGCATGTCCAAGGAGGCAGACGGCGGTCTCTCGCCCTTGCCGATCTCCGGGACGTTGCACACCATTCCCGCCCGCCGGCTCATCCTGCATCCCAAGGAATGGTCGGAATTCGTCCCGATCGTCTGCAGCGGCTGGGCGATGTCATCGATCGCGCTGCCCGACGGCCGGCGGCAGGTTATCTCCTTCCTTTTGCCTGGCGATATCGTCTCGGTCGGCAGCCTGCTGGCGCCGTTGTCCGGCCACACGGTCGAGGCGATCACCGAAGTGACGTACCGCAAGTTCAAGCGCCAGGAGATCAAGGAACTGCTCTTCAGTCGCGCCGATCTGCTGGAGCGGCTGTTCACGCTGTGGAACGAAGCCAAGGCCCGCGCCGATCAGCTCGCGCTTGATCTCGGCCGCCGGCGCGCCGATGAGCGTATTGCCCGACTGATCCTCCGGTTGTCGGAGAAGGTCGCAAAGCGCTCGCTGGTGCGGACCCAGACTTTCGATTTTCCGCTGCGCCAGCGGCACATCGCCGATGCGACTGGCCTGACGCCGGTGCATGTGAGCAAGATTCTCGGCGAATTGCAGCGTGCGGGCATGATCGAAATCAGCGGCCGCTCACTGACGATCCTGAACGCGAGCGAATTGCACCGCGTTGCCGATTGGCGATGACCTGCCGCGCGTAACCTGCACCGTCAGTGCGGGTCGGCAAGTATCATTCGCCACGCATTGATGTCGTTCGATAACCCGACAGCTTCATTGTCTGTCGGGTTTTCTGTTCCGCGCCAACGATTTCTCTGAGCAGCGCAACGCTACGCGCATGTTCCGTCTTCTCACATTGATAGTCTGACTTTTTTGCATTGCAGCGCTTTTTGCTGCGCCTGCACCGGCGCTGCCGGGCCGATTCCGCTTGCAGCGGCTCCGAATTTGTATTGGTATAATGTATAATATACGCCAAGCGGAAAGTGGCGGCTGCAGCAAGCAAGCTTGCAGAAACAACAGAGCCGACGACAAGATCGGCCGCGCACAATACGAACAGGGAGGCTTTGATGTCTGTTGCCAAAAAAGTACTCACGCTCGGTACCGCCGCTGTCGCCAGCGGCGCAATCGCACTCTCCGCCGTTCCGGCCAAGGCCTGGGAGCCGAGCCATCCCATTGAAATCATCGTGCCGGCAGGTACGGGCGGTGGCGCGGATCAGATGGCGCGCGCCATGCAGGGCATCATCACCAAGCACAATCTTTCGAAGCAATCGGTGGTGGTTATCAACAAATCCGGTGGCGCCGGCGGTGAAGGCTTCCTCGATGTGAAGAATTCGAAAGGCAATGATCACAAGCTGATCATCACGCTGTCGAATCTCTTCACCACACCGATGGCCACGGGCATTCCGTTTAACTGGAAGGACATGACGCCGGTCGCCATGATGGCGCTCGACGAATTCATTCTCTGGGTCAACGCCGACAAGCCCTACAAGACCGTCAAGGACTATATCGACGACATCAAGTCCAAGCCCGACAACAGCTTCAAGATGGGCGGTACCGGCTCGAAGCAGGAAGACCAGATCATCACCGTCGCGCTGGAGAAGGCCGTCGGCAAGAAGCTGACCTATATCCCGTACAAAGGCGGCGGTGCGGTGGCCGTGCAGCTCGTCGGCAACCACATCGACTCGTCGGTCAACAACCCGATCGAAGCAGTGGCGCACTGGCGCGCCGGCAAGGTCAAGCCGCTCTGCGTCTTCGACGCCAAGAAGCTCGACTACCACGAAAAGATCGCCGGCGATTTGGCCTGGGATTCGATCCCGACCTGCAAGTCGGCCGGTCTCGACGTCGAATACGTGATGCTGCGTGGCTACTTCATGCCGCCGGGTGTCAGCGCGGACGCGGTCGCCTATTACATCGACCTGTTCAAGAAGGTGCGCGAGACGCCGGAGTGGAAGAAGCTGATGAGCGACGGCGCTTTCAATCAGTCGTTCATGACCGGCGACGAGTACAAGAAGTGGGTCGCCGATGCCGAGAAGCTTCATGAAGGCCTGATGAAAGAGGCCGGCTTCATGGCCAAAACGAACTGATCAAGACCAGCTGATATCGGCCTGCTGACGTCGGCATTCGATGTCGGCGATGAACGAGACCAACCGGCGCCGCCCGCGCGGCGTTGGTTGCTGCTCCAGTGACATGAGGGTGGAATGACTCACAACGCAGAAGAAGCCGCCGGCGCCGGACCGTCGCATCGAAGCGCGGAACTGGGCGTGGCCGTATTGATGGCGATCGTCGCGATCATCGGCGTCATCGGCAGTCTCAAAGTAGGCATCGGCTGGGCTGCCGACGGTCCGCGCGCCGGGTTCTTTCCCTTCTATATCAGCGTGATCGTTTTGATCTCCTGCGCCGTCAACATCGCAAGCGTCCTGCGCCATGCCGACGACGGCTCGACCTTCGCGACCTGGAGCCAACTCGGCAAGGTGATGCAGGTTCTGGTGCCGACCGCGATCTATGCGCTGGCGGTCCCGTATATCGGAATCTATGTCGCATCGGCGGTGCTGATCGCCCTCTTCATGCGATGGTTCGGTCGTTACAACTGGGCGATCGTCGCCGCCGTGGCGCTCGGCTTGCCGGTTGCCGTATTTATGACCTTCGAAATCTGGTTCCTGGTGCCGCTGCCGAAGGGGCCGCTGGAAGCCGCGCTCGGATTCTAACGACGCGCCGCCCCGAAAGTCACCACGACAACAAGACTCACCTGTGAAGGCGAAAGACAGCACTCATGTTTGAAGACATCGGCAATCTGTTTCACGGCTTTGCGGTGGTGCTCCAGCCGTACAACCTGGTGCTGATGGTCGTCGGCATCGTGCTCGGCGTCATCGTCGGTGTGCTGCCCGGCCTCGGCGGCGCCAACGGCATCGCCATCCTGCTGCCGCTGACTTTCTCGATGTCGCCGACGTCGGCGATCATCATGCTGTCATGTATCTATTGGGGCGCGCTGTTCGGCGGCGCCATCACGTCGATCCTGTTCAACATACCAGGCGAACCATGGTCCGTGGCCACGACATTCGACGGTTACCCCATGGCGCAGAAGGGCAAGGCCGGCGAAGCGCTCACCGCCGCCTTCACATCGTCCTTCGTCGGCGCGCTGTTTGCCGTCATTGTCATCACGCTGGTGGCGCCGCTGGTCGCCAGCTTCGCGCTCGAGTTCGGGCCGCCGGAAATCTTCTCGGTCTACTTCCTGGCCTTCTGCAGTTTCGTCGGTTTGTCGAAGGAACCGCCGTTCAAGACCATCGCCTCGATGATGCTCGGCTTCGGCCTTGGCGCCGTCGGCCTCGATCAGATGACCGGACAGCTGCGCCTGACCTTCGGCGCGGAATCCCTGTTGAGCGGCTTCGACTTCCTTATCGCCGTCATCGGCCTGTTCGGTATCGGTGAAATCCTCCTCACCATGGAGGAGGGCCTGTCATTCCGGGGCAAGTCCGCCAAGCTCAACATGAAGGTGGTGCTGCAGACCTGGGCCGAGTTGCCGCGTTACTGGATGCTGTCGCTGCGCTCCTGCCTGATCGGTTGCTGGATGGGCATCAGCCCGGCAGGCGCGACGCCCGCCTCGTTCATGAGCTACGGCATCGCCAAGCGCATCTCCAAGCGCGGCCGTTTCTTCGGCACGGGCGAGATCGAAGGCGTCGTAGCGCCGGAAACCGCGGCGCATGCCGCCGGCACCTCGGCGCTGCTGCCGATGATCTCGCTCGGCGTCCCGGGCTCGCCGACCGCGGCGGTGCTGCTCGGCGGCCTGCTGATCTGGGGCCTGCAGCCCGGCCCGCTGCTGTTTACCGAGCAGAAGGACTTCGTCTGGGGCCTCATCGCCTCGATGTATATGGGCAACATTGTCGGCCTTATCATCGTATTGACCTGTGTGCCTTTGTTCGCCGCAATTTTGCGCATTCCGTTCAGCGTCATCGCGCCGGTCATCCTCGTGTTCTGCGCGATCGGCGCCTACACGGTGCACAACAACACCTTCGACATCGTCATGATGGTGGTCTTCGGCATCGTCGGCTACCTGATGAAGAAGACGAACTATCCGTTGGCGCCGATGGTTCTTGCCATCGTGCTCGGCGACAAGGCGGAGGAATCCTTCCGCCAGTCGCTGCTCGGCTCGCAGGGTTCGTTCAACATCTTCTGGTCGACGCCGCTGGTCTCCGCGATCATGCTGCTCGGCTTGATCGCCCTGTTCTGGCCGATCATTCAAAACACCTGGACCAGGTTGCGCGGTTCCGCTGGCGAGCCGCGCCCGGCGGAGTAGCCCGGAGCAGGTGCCGGCCTGGGCCGGCGGAGGAGACATGACGCGCCCGATCCCCGTTGTGCCGCGGCAACGATGCCGAGTTTCGGGCCGCTCCAGGGGGGCGTCCGAGCTCAGACAGGCGCCGGGCCGGCCGGACGCTCGGCGAAATCACCGGGAGGGCGCCTCCGTCACGCCCGTTTGCCGGTTGCGGCCCGATGAACCCTCTGGCATTATGTATACCAGCACGGTAAGCAGTCGCTCATGAGCACCAAAGGCGTCAGTACCCGCAACGTTTCTTCCCGCAGCCGTAGTGCGGCGCGCACACCAGCAATGGCGCAGCGCCCGACCTTGCCGCCGATCGCGGAGTCGCCGAGCTTCAAGCACAAGGCGTACGCGGCGCTCAAAAACGCCATCGTGGCGATGGACGTCTATCACAGCCGCGATGAGATCCGCCTCGACGAGCGCAAGCTGGCGCAGGACTTCGGCATCAGCCGCACGCCGGTGCGCGAAGCCATGGCCCAGCTCGAGAGCGAGGGTTTCGTCCGCTCGGTGCCGCGCCGCGGCATCTACGTGGTGCGCAAGACCAAGCAGGAAGTGATCGAGATGATCACCGCCTGGGCGGCCCTGGAAAGCATGGCGGCCCGTCTCATCACCATCGCGGCCACCGACGACGAGATCGAAGGCCTGCGCGAGATGTTCGCGGCCTTCATCGACGGCGAACTGCGCGCGCATCTCGACGAATATTCCGACGCCAACATCGAATTCCACCAGACCATCATCAGGCTCAGCAAGAACCAGGTGCTGATCGATCTGGCGGCGAACCTGTTCACGCATATGCGCATGATCCGCCGCACCACCATCGGCGAAAAGGATCGTGCCGACCGCTCGATCAAGGATCACATGGCGATCATCGAGGCGCTGGAAGCGCGCGACACCAAGCGCGCCGAGCAGCTCGTGCGCGATCACGCACTGGGCCTTGCCGATCACGTCGCCAAGTTTGCCGATTATCTCGACTGAACCAAAAAACGGACATGCCCGCGTCGCGCCCAGGGTGAGCGGCGGCTGGCGAGCAAAGGAAAGGGAGTAGACGATGGCTGAAGCAGCGGTGAAAAACGCGGCCGAGACCGAGCAGGAGCTGACCGACGGCTTCAACCTGATCATTGACGGGCTCAAGCTCAACGGCATCAAGACGCTCTATGCCGTGCCGGGCATCCCGATCACCGACTTCCTGCGCATGTCGCAGGCCGAAGGTCTCCGCGTCCTGTCGTTTCGCCACGAGCAGAATGCCGGCTATGCGGCCTCGATCGCCGGCTTCCTGACCAAGCAGCCGGGCGTCTGCGTCACCGTCTCGGCGCCGGGCTTCCTCAACGGCCTCACCGCGCTGGCGCACGCCACCACCAACTGCTTTCCGATGATCCTGATTTCCGGCTCGTCCGAGCGCGAGATCGTCGACCTCCAGCAGGGCGATTATGAGGAGATGGACCAACTCGCCATCGCCAAGCCGCTCTGCAAGGCCGCCTACCGCGTGCTGCATGCCGAGGACATTGGAATTGGTATCGCCCGTGCCATTCGTGCCGCGGTTTCCGGTCGTCCCGGCGGCGTCTATCTCGACCTGCCGGCCAAGCTATTCGGCCAGGTCATCGACGCGGAAAAGGGCCGCAAGTCGCTGGTCAAGGTGATCGACCCGGCCCCGGCGCAGCTTCCGGCACCGGATGCGGTCAAGCGCGCGCTCGACGTGCTCAAGGGCGCGAAGAAGCCGCTCATCATCCTCGGCAAGGGCGCGGCCTATGCGCAGGCCGACGATGCCGTGAAGGCGCTGGTGGAAAAGAGCGGCATCCCGTTCCTGCCTATGAGCATGGCCAAGGGCCTCTTGCCGGACACGCATCCGCAGTGCGCGGGCGCGGCGCGCTCGACGGTGCTGAAGGACTCCGACGTCGTCATGCTGATCGGCGCGCGCCTCAACTGGCTCTTGTCGCACGGCAAGGGCAAGACCTGGGGCGAAGCGCCGAAGAAGTTCATCCAGGTCGACATCGAGCCGAAGGAGATGGACTCCAACGTCGAGATCGTTGCTCCCGTCGTCGGCGACATCGGTTCCTGCGTCGAGGCCCTGCTCAAGGGCATGGGCGAAAAGTTCCCGGCGCCGCCGTCCGACTGGATTTCGGCGGTGACCAAGAAGCGCGAGGACAACGTCGCCAAGATGGCGCCGCGCCTGATGAACAACAACGTGCCGATGGACTATCACGGCGCGCTCGGCGTGCTGCGCACCATCGTCAAGGAGCGGCCGGACGCCATGCTGGTCAACGAAGGCGCCAACACGCTCGACCTCGCGCGCGGCATCATCGATGTCTACAAGCCGCGCAAGCGCATCGACGTCGGCACCTGGGGCATCATGGGCATCGGCATGGGCTATGCCATCGCCGCGGCGGTCGAGACCGGCAAGCCGGTGCTGTGCGTCGAGGGCGACTCGGCCTTCGGTTTCAGCGGCATGGAGATCGAGACGATCTGCCGTTACAACCTCCCGGTCTGCATCGTCATCTTCAACAATGACGGCATCTATCGCGGCACCGACGTCAACAAGGCGAGCGACGATCCGGCGACCACCGTGTTCGTCAAGGGCGCGCGCTACGACAAGATGATCGAGGCCTTCGGCGGCGTCGGCGTCAACGCCACGTCGCCCGACGAACTCAAGCGCGCCGTCAACGCCGCCATGGATTCCGGCAAGCCGACCCTCATCAACGCCGTGCTCGATCCGGGCGCCGGCAGCGAGTCCGGCCGCATCGGCAATCTCAACCCGCAGAGCCAGTTGAAGAAGAAATGACGCGAAGCGTCACCCCGGACGCGGCGCAGCCGCGATCCGGGGGCGCGCCAGTTTGAAA
>JAHCKF010000069.1 GCA_026125925.1 Pseudolabrys sp. | reverse complement strand
AAGAAGGAAGCCGAGACGCGGCAGGTCTCGATCCGCCGCCTCGGCTCCGACAAGAGCCAGGTCATGTCACTCGACGACGCGCTGAAAATGCTGACCGAGGAAGCCCTGCCGCCCGACGTCAAGCGCGAGCGTGCGCAGGGCTGACAGCACTCGACGATGGCGAGCGGCCGCTAGCCGGCCGCCCGCCGGTGCTCGCTCAGCGCAATAGCTTCGCGCATGCAGCCGGCCAGGAACAGGTAGGACGAGGCCAGCAGCCGCCGCACGGCTTGATTCATCGCCGGCTTGAGCAGCACATGCCCCGGCACATCCTGCGGCCGCTCGATGAGACCCTGCTCCTCCGCTTCGCGCATCAGCTTCAGCACATGCGGCCGTGACACAGCGTAGCGCCGCGCCAGCGCCGCGATCGAGACCGGCACGGGGCGCGACGGTGGCACGGTATCATCGCCCTCGCCGGCGGCGACCAGACTCATCAAGATCAGCATGCCGCCATTGCGCACGCCGAACAGGCCGAGTTCGGGAGCGGCCGAGATCAGACGAAAGCCTGCGCGGTAGCGTCCGACCATCGCCGCGACCAGCGCGCCATCGACGATCTTGTCGTCGAGCGCCGCAAGCATGGCGGCGCCGTCACTGAACAGCGGCGCGATCGTCGTGTAATGCATCTTCAGCCGCGAGCGCAGCAGCGCGTACAGCTTGTCGGTGGCGACCAGGCGGCGCTGACGGCGGTCGGCGATATCGATGTCCGGCGTCAGATAGCCGGAGAACCGCATCAGCGACAACATGGCGCCGGTCCGGCCGGGACTGCACACATCGAATTCGGTGCACAGCGCCTTCATGCGCGTCGGCGTCAGGCCGGATGCGGGGTCGCTGCGGTCCCGAGTCGAATGTAGATAGATCGCCAGATAGCCGAGCAGCAGACGGCCGCGGTCGTCCATCAGCCAATTCAGCAGATGACGCCCGTGATACATCGACGCCAGGCCCGTCGCGGTCGCCCGTATGGCCTGCACGAACCGCGGATCGCGCTGCAACGCGTCCATCGCCTCGGCCGAAGCGAAGTCGCCCCCGCCCGGCACCGGTGCATGATCAGGCACCATGATATCGCCCCTCAACTCTGAGAGGAGATAAAGCAGGGTCTTCAGAAAATTTCCACTACCGCGGTGTCTGGGCGGCCCGCTGCTATTTTTGCGCGGCGATGTAAGCGGCGAGATCCGCCGCCTCGCTGCGCGACAGCCCCATGTCCGGCATTTTCGGATGGGGCGCCAGCAGAAACAGCGCAAGTTGCGCCGCATCGAAACCCGGTTTGGCGGCGATGGCGGAGAATGGCGAGGTCTGGGTGTTGCCGCTGCGCTGATCCGGCGCCACCACATGACAGGCCGCGCACCAGCGCTTCGCCAAAGCCTCACCCTTGGCGGCGTCGGCCGCTTCGGCAGCTCGCGACGAGGCGGCAAGCATAATAAGAGCCATAAACGCCGCGGCAGGTCTTGTCATCGCTGAAGCCTTCAGTGGATTCGCCATGGATGCTAACCCACGTCCCGCCGCCGCGCCTGACCTAGATCAATGAACGCATCACTGCCTGCGCTAACGGGCTGCCCGCCGCGGCATCACCTCGGCCAGCCCGGCGGTCGCCTCGTCGTTCGGCTGGCCGTCCAGCAGGGTGAGAAACCGCTCTGCCCACTGGCTCAGATCGTTCTTCACCAAAGTGGCGAAATTGGCCTGGTGGCGCATGCGCCGTTCTTCTACCGGCATGCCGAGGGCACGGTTGATGGCAATGGCGACGCCCTCAGAATCGTAAGGATTGACCAGCAGCGCCGCACCGCATTCGCGCGCCGCGCCGGCGAAGCGCGACAGCACCAGGACGCCGGGATCGTCCGGGTCTTGCGCCGCGGTGAATTCCTTGGCGACCAGATTCATGCCGTCACGCAGCGGCGTCACCAGGCCGACGCGGGCCGAGCGATACAGGCCGGCCAGCGCAGTGCGGCTGTGCGCCTTGTTGACGTAGCGCAGCGGCGTCCAAGCGGCCTCGCCGAAGGTGCCGTTAATGCGCCCCACCGCCTCGCCGACCAGCCGGCCGATATCGGCGTATTCGCGAATGTCGGTACGGCTGCGCGGCGTGATCTGCAGGTAGGTCACCAAACCGCGCCAATCCGGGAAATTCGCGAGGAAGCGCTCGAAGGCGTTGAGACGCTCGGGAATGCCTTTGCTGTAATCAAGCCGGTCGACGCCGATGATCAGGGCGCGGCCGGCCATGCTCGCCATCACCTTGCTGACGAACTGCGATGCGGCAGCACGACGCGCCATGCGCTCGAAGGGCTGGGTTTCAACGCCGACCGGGAAGATGCCGACATCGACGACACGGTCTTCATAACGGAAGCCGCTGTCGCTGGCACGCTTCAGCCCGACCTCGTTGGCGAGATAGCGCGAGAAGTTGTTGGCGTCGTTCTCGGTCTGGAAGCCGACCAGGTCGTAACCGCACAAGGCGGCAACCACGCGCTCGTGGTTCGGCAGACCGGTCAGGATTTCCGGCGGCGGACAGGGAATGTGTAAGAAGAAACCGAGGCGGTTCTTGTGGCCGCGTTCGCGCAACATCTGCGCCAAAGGCATCAAATGATAGTCGTGCACCCAAATGACATCGTCGGGGCGCAGGACCTTCTCAAGATTTTGCACGAAGAACTGATTGACGCGGAAGTAGCCGCCGAGATCGCGGCGCGTGAACTCGGCGAGATCCAGCCGGTAATGGAGGATCGGCCAAAGGACGCGGTTGGCAAAGCCGTTATAAAATTCGTCGTAGTCATCCTGCGGCAGATCGATCGTCACGTAATCGACCTTGTCCTGCGTGACCGTCTTGGCGGGACCGGGAACGCCGTCGGCGACCTTGCCGCTCCAGCCGAACCAGACGCCGCCGCGCTTTTTCAGCGCCGGTCTGATGGCGACTTCCAGGCCGCCGGCTCGCGCGGTGCCGTCCGGAATGCCGACACGGTTGGATACCACAACGAGTCGCGACAAAGTTCTAACCTCCCCCACCGCCGACGTTTGCGAAGGCAAGTTTATACGAAATATACAACCATGTGCTGCTAACGTCAGAGCAATAACGCCTGACGGTGCAATAAGTTCACTTTAATGTTGCAAGTTGTTGCAGCGCGCGGCGAACCTCGTCCGGCGCCGAAAAAATGCCGCTCAAGCCGTCAAACTCGCGGTTGACTGAGTATCCCTTGCCGCCGAAGCCCGGTAATGCGGCAAATGCCGCTTCATCGGTCACATCGTCACCGATGAAAACCGGCATTCGGTCATGAAACGGCTTATGGCGCATCAATTCGCGCACGCCGCCGCCCTTGTCGATGCCGGGGCGCTTGATCTCGATCATCATCTTACCAGGCAGCACCTCCGTCGCCTCGTCTGGAAACGCGGCACGGCTGGCGCTGACATGGGTGCGCAAACGATCGGCATGCGCGGGCGCCTTCCGATAATGCAGCGCCACCGAATAGCCCTTGTCCTCGAACTCGACACCGGCCGCCGGATCGGCCGCCGCGATGAGACGCGACCGCAGGGCCTGCGGCAGATCCTCAACCCGCGCCACTGCCGCGCCTTCCGCCAGCCGCATCTCGGCGCCGTGGCCACCGACCGCCGGCAGCCTAAGCGGCTCAAATAACCTATCGAGATCGCGGATCGGGCGGCCGCTGACGAGCGCGAGCGCGCCATTGGTGAGGTCGTAGAGACGTTCCAGCGAGCTTTTCAGGCTGTCGGGGACGTCGACCTCGAACGGCGACGGCCCGATATCGATCAAGGTGCCGTCGACGTCGAGCAGCAGCGCTATGGCGTTAGGGTCGAGCGCAGCGAAGGACCGTAAGGCCGCCGCATTGGCATCGTCGCGGCTCGGATCGTTGACGTTCGATGACTTCACGACGCTCCTTCCAATCACTCGGCGGCCGCACGCTACTTGGCCAGCACCTCGACATCGCCGTCCACGCCGGTCACGACCTTGAACTCGCGTTCGAAGACATTGCCTTCGTTGCGGGCGATGGCGCGATACTCGCCTTCGGCGAGGACGACCCGCGGAAAGGCGCCGATCGATTCCTTGATGACGTCGCCGCCCGGCGTCAGCACCGACCACGCCGTGTTGGCCAACGCTTCACCGCCCTTCTCGTTCACCAGCTTGAGCGTGATGACCGCGGCGCGGTGGTTGACGACGACATCGGTGAGCTTGCCGGCCTGGACGCGAATATCGGACCGCACCACCGAATTGGCGTCGCCGTAGTTCGACACGATGTAGTAGGTGCCGTCCGGCACGACGACCACGGCGCCGCTGGCGATATGCTCGGCGATCGGCCGGCGATCGCTGGTCTCGAACTGGCTGCCTTTGAACACATCGAACGAGATCTGCGCCGCCGGAATACGCGCATCGCCGACTTTGCCTTCCATGCGCAGACCGCCCGCCGGCAAATCGAATTCCTCGCGCACGGTGGAGCCGCGCAAGGTCACCGGCTTGACCGCGTTGGCCAGGCCAAAACCGACATGCACGATGTAAGCGCCGGCCGGCAGCACGATCGTCGGCGCCGGCGATTTGTCCTCGCGAAGCAGCGGGAAATTTCCGTCCGGCTGCGGCTTGGCCCCGTAAACGCGCCAGGTCAGCCCGCCGGTGATCGGCGGCGCCTCGGTACCGAAGCGGGCCGACAGCGCCAGCGCGACCTGCCCGGCTGGCACCATCGGCGTCGGCGCAATGGCCGGAGGGCCGCGCATGGGCGGTGCCAAGATGCCGCCGGCGCCGAAGCCGTCGCCACCGCCGCCGCGACCGGGCGCAGGCGCCGGGGGAAACGCGCCGAGCGAGGGCGAGGCGGAAAACAGCGAACCGGAATTACCGGCCTGGGCGAGCACGCGGTCCGGCGCGGCCGCACCAGCGAGGGCCAAAACCAGCGCAAATGCGCAGAAAAACGGGATACGCCGCCCAGCGCCTCGGCCCGATCGCAACTCGCTGTTCATGCTGCGGGTTTTCGGCTGGAATCGAGGCGATTTCAAGCCGCACGAAACGCTAAAACGAGCAGCGGGACGGAGCCCGCCGCTCGCTTCCTCATCCCCGGAGGCATGCACCCCCGGGGCACGATCAGCGCTTTGGCTAGAACTCTTTCCAGTCCTGACCCACCGCGGTCGCCAATGCGGTCTGCATCTCCCGCGCGTCGGCGGCCGGCTTGAGCGCAGGCTTGGCGGCGGGCCGTGCCGGCTTGGCAACCGCAGGCCTCGACGCGGCGGGCTTTGCCGCCTTCGCTTCGGCCGGCACGGCGTAGCCTTGGCCGTCGTGGCCGCTGCCGATCTGGAAGACCGCGACCTGCTCGTCCATCGCCTTGGCCTGATGCTCGAGGGTCTTTGCGGTCGCCGCGTTTTCCTCGACCAGCGCCGAGTTCTGCTGCGTCACCTCGTCCATCTGCGTCAGGGCCTTGTTGATCTGGTCGATGCCGGTGGCCTGCTCGGCCGAGGCATTGGCGATCTCCGAGACGACGACGGCCACCTTCTTGATCGAGTCGACGATCTCGGTGAGCGATTGACCCGCTTTGTTGACGAGATCGACGCCGTCCTTCACCTGGCCGTTGGAGTTGGTGATGAGGTCCTTGATGTCCTTGGCGGCTTGCGACGAACGCTGCGCCAGACTGCGCACTTCCGACGCCACCACCGCGAAGCCGCGGCCGGCTTCACCGGCACGCGCCGCCTCCACCGCCGCGTTGAGCGCCAGCAGGTTGGTCTGACGCGCGATCTCGTCGATGACACCGATGATGTCCGAGATCTTGCGCGAGGACTCTTCGATCCGCGCCATGGCATCGACCGCCTTGGCGACGACCTGACCGCCGCGATCGGCGACTTCGCGGGTCGTCGCCGCGTCCTGGTTGGCGAGCTGGGCGTTCTCGGCGTTCCTGCGCACGGTGGCGGCAAGCTCTTCCATCGCGGCAGAGGTTTCCTCCAGGCTCGCCGCCTGCTCTTCGGTGCGCTGCGACAGGTCGGTGGTCGAAGTCGCGATTTCGGCCGAGGCGTTGGTGACTTCGCGGCCCGAGGCTTTGATCTCGGCGATCGTATGGCTCATCTTCTGTGACATGCTGTGGACGGCCTCGGCGATCTGGCCGACCTCGTCCTTACGGCCGGTGCCGGGGATCGCCACGGTGAAGTTGCCGCCAGCGATCTCTTCGAGCGGCTTCACCATGGCCTTCAGCGGCCGCGCGATGGTCACGGCACCGAAGAACGCCGCGCCGATCAGCAGGATGATGGCGACGGCCCCAACCGCAAGGCTGGTCCATTCGGCAAACGCCATGGCTTCGGCCGCGACTTGCGCTTCGTGGGTCGCCAGACGTTCCGCAGCGGCGCCGGTGTCTTCGAGCACCTTCATGAGTTCTGTCGCGATCGGCAGGGTGCGGTCGCGGGCGAAGGCCTCGGCCTGCTTATTGAGATCGGCGATCTTGGCCGCGTTGCCGGCATCGCCGGAGGCAGCCAGAGCAACCGCCTCGCTGCGCAGGGCGGCAATCTGTTTTCCGCCGGCGGCGTAGGCGTCGATCAACTTGCGCGCCTTGTCGAGAAGACCCTTGATTTCCGCGTTGTCGGTCTTGTCAAAGACCGGATCGACGTATTTGTGGCCCAGCGCCTGCTGCTCCTCGAGCAGCTTGACTGCGCGGCTCAGATTGTCCGCCGTTGGGGCCAGCCGGATGTCACGGACGGCAACCTGCATACCCACTTCCGCGGCCTTGGCGGCTTGTAGGTCGCGCGCGACGTGCAGTTCGTGGTTGGCTTCGTTGTTCGCTTCGCGGATATGGCGGTTGCTCAACATCATCGAGCCGATCATGCAGACCAGCAGCAGAATGCTGACGGCGGAGATCGCGGACAATTTGAAGCCGATGCTCAGGTTCGAAAGACGTAACATCATTTCCCCGGGATTGGTCGTTGAAGGTGGTCGCCTCGATGGGCGAGGATGAGGATTTCAGTGCGCGCTTTCGACGTCGGAAAGCGCCAGCAGGTTGGGAAGATTGATCAAGGCGATCATGCCTTCGTCATGGGTGACGAGACCTGACAGGAAGCCGGTTTGATGGCCGCTGTCGGTGCGCGGCACTTTCTGGATCTGCGCGGCATCGACCGACACGATATCGAGCACACGGTCGCCGATCAGACCGACCTGACGGCCGTCGATCTGCACGATGATGACGATGTGCAGTGGTGTCGTCTCGGTCAGACCCTGACCGAAGCGGCAGCGTAGATCGACGATCGGAACGATGGCCCCGCGGAGGTTGAGCACACCGCGCACATATTCCGGCTGTTTGGGCAAATGCGTGATGTCGCTCCAGCCCTTGATCTCGCGCACGGCCATGATGTCGACGCCGTACTGATCGTCGCCGATGGCGAAGCTGATGAACTGGGTCTGGGTCGCGCCGGCTGCGGCATCGCCCGCGCTGGAGTTGCCCCAGACATTCGGCGCCGCGCTTGTTAGTTCGGAAGACGACTCGACTTGACTCATGATGTGACCTCGATGGGATCTGCTGACGCAAGCTCGACACGCCGGATCGAACGCGACCCATCGATAAAATTATCATCGAGTTCTGTAGAAGTTGTTTATATTCCACCGGGCCCCGAATTACGTCGCGTTTACTGTGACCGGCTTCCACTTCAACTGCGACATTCTTGTCAGGCGCGTTTTATTTATAATAATCAAAGGGCGACTTCGCGCGTAGCGCGAGCCACAACCCGGATCGGTAGTCGCATACGATTACGATCCACCCGCGACGATGCAACGCTGCGGTGCAGATCGACACGCCTGAGTGGTACTTAGCGATTGTCGTGGTTCGCCGAATCATGTTTCGGCGATTTCGTGCGCGGTGATTCGTTTCTGATGATGACGCATCGGTGGATCGCCACCTGGCGCTATCGAATGCGGACAGCGCTATTGGTCACAGCGGCAGCGGCGGGGTGTGGCGGCGACGGCCTTCGCCCTCGCGGCGCCCTCGCGTCGGGAATGGACCGGCGTCTTGACGCGTGGTCCTCGCAGGCACCTCTCAGGTGCAGGCATTTTGCCGAGGCGGCCGATTGCGTTACCGTCGCTTCACTACTATTTCCTGCATCATCCGGCCGCCCGTTCGTGCGCGGCTGTTTCCCACGCGCTGCCGCGCCCGCGAAAGTCCCCAATGCCCGACGCTTTAGAACTGCTCAAAACCCGCCGCTCGGTAAAGCCGATCGAGATGACCGGCCCCGGCCCCGATGACGCCGGCATCAAGACCCTGCTGACGATCGCCTCACGCGTGCCGGACCACGGCAAGCTGGCGCCATGGCGCTTCATCGTCTTCTCGGGCGATGCGCGGCGCGCCGCGGGCGAGCGGATTGCCGCGGTGTTTGCCGCCGCCAATCCCGGCGCTACTGCCGACCAGCTCGCCTTCGAGAGCGGCCGCTTTGCCCGCGCGCCGCTCGTCATTGCCGTCGTCAGCCGCGCCGCGCCGCATGTGAAGATCCCCGAATGGGAGCAGCAGCTCTCCGCGGGCGCCGCCTGCATGAACCTGGTCACCGCCGCGCATGCCATGGGCTATGTCGCGAGCTGGCTCAGCGAATGGCCGGCCTATGACCGCGCCGCCATGACCGCGCTCGGGCTCGCCGAGCAGGAGCGCATCGCCGGTTTCGTCTATATCGGCAATGCGACCAAGGCGCCGGAGGATCGCGAACGGCCGAAGCTCGACGCCATCGTCACACATTTCGACGGAGCCGGTCGCTGATGTTCTACGAACCGGAAAAGCGCGATCGCAATATCCTGCCGCACGATCCCTTCAAGGCCATCGTCGCGCCGCGGCCGATCGGGTGGATCACGTCGATGAGCGCCAAAGGTGAAGTCAACCTCGCGCCCTACTCGTTCTTCAACGGCATCAACAGCCGCCCCAACCTGGTGATGTTCGCCAGCGAGAAGCGCAAGGACTCCGTCGTCTTCATCGAAGAGACCGGCGAGTTCGTCTGCAATCTCGCCACCTGGGACCTGCGCGAACAGATGAATGACACGTCGGCGCCGGTCGCGCGCGGCATCAACGAGATGGAGCGCGCCGGGCTGGCGCCGGCGCCCTGCCGCATCGTCAAGCCGCCCCGTGTTGCCGCCAGCCCCTGCGCACTCGAGTGCAAGCTGTTGAAGATCGTCTCACTGGACGCCCTCGACGGTACGCCCGCCGAGTGCCACGTCGTGTTCGGCCAGGTGGTCGGCGTCCATATCGAGGACCGCTTCATCAAGGACGGCATTCTCGACACGGCAGCCATGCGGCCGATTGCCCGCTGCGGCTACGACCAATATGCCGTGGCCGACACTATGTTCTCCATGATCCGGCCCACGAAGTAACCCTGCCAATCATCTGAAAGTATCGAACTTACAAACGGTTGGAGAGTTGCCCTCAACGGGGCCTTAACCTTACGGTAATCGCCGAGGCGCACGCTGAACGTGTCACGGGACGGTCACACGACTCCGGTCTTCACCATGGGCAGCGAATTCCTTGTCGCCGTGGCGCGCCCGGCCCGAAAATGCGGCCGTGCCCGAAGGAGATCTGGTTTGGTGTTTGAAGGTTTTTTCGCGCGCAAGAACGGCGGCGATCGCGAGGCGGACGCCAACGCGCCGCCGGACAAGCCGGAGCGGGTGCGGCCGAGCATCGGCCTGGCCCTTGGCGGCGGCGCGGCTCGCGGTTTTGCACACATCGGTGTGATCCGGACGCTGGCCGCGCACGGCATCGTGCCCGACGTCATCGTCGGCACCTCGATCGGCGCCGTTGTCGGCGGCTGCTACGCGGCCGGTCAACTCGACAATCTCGAGAGCTGGGCGCGCAGCCTGTCGGTGCGCTCGATCCTCAGCTATCTCGACATCAGCCTGTCCGGCTCCGGCCTCATCGGCGGCGGCCGGTTGTCCGGCAAACTCAGCGAACAACTCAAGGACACGCGCATCGAAACGCTGCCGATGCGCTTTGCCGCCATCGCCACCGAATTCAACACCGGTCACGAGATCTGGCTGACGCGCGGGCGCCTTGCCGACGCTTTGCGCGCGTCCTACGCCCTGCCCGGCATTTTTCCGCCGGTGAAGATCGGCGGCCGCTGGCTGGTCGACGGCGCGCTGGTCAATCCGGTGCCGGTGTCTGCGGCGCGCGCGCTCGGCGCCCGCGTCGTTATCGCCGTCAATCTCAACGCCGATCTGTTCGGCCGCGGCACCATCATCGCCGATCACGGCTCGGACCAAACCGACGAGCCGCCGCCGCCGGGCGATCAACTGCACGGCCTGCGCGCGGTGTTCGGCCGCGAGAAGTCGCTGCGCCGCAAATTGTTCGGCGATCACGGCCGTCCCGGTATTCCGACGGTGATGGTCGAAGCCTTCAACGTCATGCAGGATCGCATTACGCGGGCACGGCTTGCCGGCGATCCGCCGGACGTGCTGATTAGCCCACGGCTCGGCACCATTGGCTGGTTCGATTTTCACCGCAACAAGGACGCCATCGCCGTCGGCGTCGAGGCGGCGGAAAAGGCGCTTGAAACCGTCACCGAGGCGATCGATAGCCTGTCGCAGCCCGGCGACGCCGCCGGCAATGTCGGCGGCGGCAAGTAGCACTGCGGCAAGTAGAACGGCGCGTTGGCCGTCCGGTCACGCGGTCTGGATGTAATCCCGCATCGCCGCCGCGTCGGTCTCGATTTCCTGCACGCGCATCTTGACGACGTCGCCGATCGAGATGACGCCGACCAGTTGCTCGGCATTAAGCACCGGCAGATGACGGAATTTGCCTGACGTCATGCGCTCCATCAGCTCGGCGATGGAATCGTTCTCGCCGCAGGTCATGACGTTGCGCGTCATCGCCTGACCGACTGGAATATCGAGCGCGGCAGCGCCGTGTTCGGCCATGGCGCGCACGATATCGCGTTCCGACAGAATGCCGGCGAGACGGCCGCCCGCGCCGCGGATCACCACCGCGCCGATCCGATGTTTGCTGAGCAACTTCGCCGCCGCGGCCAAATTTGCCGTCGGCTCGATGCCGATGATGTCGCCGCCCTTTGCGGCCAGGATCGTCTTGACGTTCATGACAGCCTCCTGACTAGCCCGGAAGCTTAAACGACCTCGCGCGACGTCTAAGTCCCGGGTCTTGCGCAACGATCAATCCGGGGCGGTTGTTCCGTCAAGCGCGAACTTGGCGGGTGACTGTCAGGTTTGAATTTGTCGCATGCGTGCCGCTGCAGCGCGGCAATCTTCAATGCAATGCAATATCTTCGCGCGGATTGAGATCGTGGCGCACCGGATCGAACCAGGAGAACAGCAGCAGTCCGGCGAGGAAGCCGCCGATATGCGCCTGCCAGGCGACGAGCTGATCCTCGCCGCCCAACACCGGCGACGACCAGAGACCGAAGAGGATGTTGATACCGAACCACACGCCGACGAAGAGCAGTACGCGCGCGTCGCTCAGCACGCCGGTCAGCGGCAACGCCGGCACGCGATAGGCATCGCCATCGCCGCTTCGCCACATGCCACCGAGCGGCCCGCCGCGCTGAAAGGCAAAACGCATCGAGGCCGCCATCGCACCGGAAATCGAGGCCGAGGCGCCGATCATCGGTGCGATCGAACCGGCATTGGTGAGCAGATGCATGGCGGCGCCGGCCGCGGCGGTCACGACCCAGAACGCGAGAAAGCGCATGGTGCCGAAGCGCCGCGCCACCGGCGTGCCGAAGGCCATCAGCCACAC
>JAHCKF010000068.1 GCA_026125925.1 Pseudolabrys sp. | reverse complement strand
CGCGACGAGGTCGAAACCGCGCCGCTCCTTGTAGGGGCCGGTGCGGCCGAAGCCGGACAGCGAACAGTAGATGAGGCCCGGGAATTCCTTATGCATCACCTCGTAGCCGAAGCCGAGACGCTCGAGCACGCCGGGGGCGAAGTTCTCGACCAACACGTCGGCCTTGGCAATCAACTTGCGCAGGATCGCCGCGCCACCCTTGGTCTTGAGGTCGATGACAACGCCGCGCTTGTTGCGATTCATCATCAGGAAGGACGCGGCCTCGTCGCCGATCTTCGGCGGCACCGAATAGCGGGTGTCGTCGCCCTTCGGCGTCTTTTCGATCTTGATGACCTCGGCGCCCATGTCGGCGAGCATCAAGGTGCAGGTCGGCCCGGCCATGACATGCGTCAGGTCGACGACCTTGAGGCCGGTTAGCGGCCCCTGCGGACGGCTTGCGCTACCCATGGCCTTACTCGCCCTTCCACTGCGGCGCGCGCTTGTTGAGGAAGGCGTCCATGCCTTCGCGGAAGTCCTGGCTCATGTAGCAACTGACGATGAGGTCCTCGCCTTCCTCGCGCGACAGCCGCTTCTGCAGCCGCGCCAGCGCCTGCTTGGTCGCGGCGAGCGTCAACGGCGCATGACCGGCGATCTGCTTCGACAGTTCGTCGGCGCGCGCCATCAGCGCCGCGTGGTCCTCGACCACCTCGTGCAGCAGGCCGGCATGCAAGGCCTCCTCGGCACCGATCAGGCGCGCGGTGAAGATGACGTCCTTGACGCGCGCCGGGCCGATCAACGCCGTCAAGCGGCTGATGTTCGACATCGACAGGCAGTTGCCAAGCGTGCGGGCGATCGGGAAGCCGACCTTGGTGGTCTTGGTGCCGATGCGCAGGTCGCAGCAGGCGGCGATGCCGGCGCCGCCGCCGGTGCAGGCGCCGGATATCGCCGCGATGGTCGGGACGCGGCATTCTTCCAGCTTGGTGAGCACGCGGTCGATGCGGCCTTCGTAGTCGAGCGCATCCTGCGGCGTCTTGAAGGCGCGGAACTGGTTGATGTCGGTGCCCGAGGCGAAGGCTTTGTCGCCGGCGCCGGTGAACACGATGGCCTTGATCGAGCGGTCGGCATTCGCCTGCTCGCTGATCTCGGCGAGGCGCTCATACATGGCGAAGGTGAAGGCATTGCGCGCCTGCGGCCGGTTGAAGGTGACCCAGCCGATGCCTCCCTTGATTTCGAACAGGAGGTCGTCGGCGCCCGAGTGCGGCTGATCCATTTTGGTTGCGTTTCCTACCCTAGTGTTGTCGCGATTTTGAATTCAAAACTCGCATTATTCAAGAGACAATGGCCGGAATTTTCCGTATATGGTTCCAGTTTGAATGCAAAATTGGCCCGGGAAGCCAAAATCCGATGCTGCATGAGGAGGTTGTGTCCCGCCTGCGGGACTTGCTGCTGGAGGGCGAGGTGCCGCCGGGCGCCCGCATTCCGGAGCGCGAGCTTTGCCTCAAGCTCAACATCTCGCGCACGCCTTTGCGCGAGGCGCTGAAGGTTCTCGCCGCCGAAGGCCTCGTGCTGCTGCTGCCGCACCGCGGCTCGCGCGCCGCGCGCCTCACCGACAAGGACGTCCACGATCTCTTCGAGGTGTGTCAGGGCCTCGAGGCGCTGGCCGGCGAGCTCGCTTGCGAGCGCGTCACTGAGGAGCAGGTGCAGGAAATCGCCAAGGCGCATGCCGCCATGGTCGAGCACTACCGCGACGGCGATCTCACTCAGTATTATCGGCGCAATCGGCAAATCCACGAAGCGATCGTCGCCGCGGCGTGCAATCCCGTATTGTCGGGGCTGTACGACTCGGTGACGGCGCGTATCCGCCGCGCGCGCTACCTGACGCCGATGACGCCGCCGCGCTGGGCCACGGCGATCCGCGAGCACGAAGCGATCCTCAACGCGCTGCAGCGGCGAGACGCCCTCGGCCTTGCCCACATTCTGCGCGCGCACCTGCGTCACAAGCGCGAGGAGATCCTCAAGGCCGGCTTTGCCGAAACCGACCGAGGCCGCGAGCTTGCGGCACAGCAGGATGCAGCAGCGCCGGCTTGACGACGCACCTCTGCAGAAGCCGCGACATAGATTAGTGCTTGGGATACAGTGTCACCACCGCGGTGGCGTCGAGCTCGCTTTTGCCGGACGCAACCAGTAGCCGGTACAAGGTCAGCGCCTGCGACGCCATTGGCATCGCCAGATGTTGCTCGCGGGCCGCCGCCTGCAGCATTTCGAGGTCCTTCAACACCTGCCGGGCAAAGCCGCGGGGCACGAAATCTTCGGCGATCATTTGCGGCATCGCCGCAGCCAGCAGGTTCGAACCGGCATGGCCGGTCGCCAGCGCCTTCGGGATCTTGGTAGCATCGACGCCATAGGATTCGGCGAGCCGCAGCGCTTCGGCGATGACGCAGTAATTCGTCAGCACCAAAGTCTGATTGACCAGCTTGGTCGCCTGCCCGGTGCCAACCGCACCCATATGCGTCATGGTGCCGAGATCGGCCAGCACCGGTGCAGCCTTCGCGATGGCCGCACCGTCGCCGCCCGCCATGATCGCCAGTGTGCCGGCCTTGGCCGCGCCCGGCCCGCCGGACACTGGCGCATCGATGAACGACATGCCTTTCTCAGCGAGTGCCGCGGCCATGCGGCGCGTCGCCTCGAGTTCGGTGGTCGAATGGTCGATGAAAATCTTGCCGGTTGGCTTAGGCGTGTTGACGACACCGGACACGCCGAGCGCCGCATCCTCGACCGCCGCCGTGTTGATAACGCAGCACAGAATGATGTCGCTTTGCGTAGCCACATCTGCGGCGTTTTTAGCCGATGTGACACCCCACCCCGCGGCCGCCGCCGCACGCTTGGCATCGATGTCGTAACCGATGACGCGGTAGCCCTTCTCGACCAGCCGGCGCGTGAAGCCTTCGCCCATCAAGCCAAGTCCGATGAATCCGATGGTCTTGTCCATGGTGAAATCCTCCGCGGAGATTAGTCGAAAGTGGCGGGATCGATGGCGAGCGAATTGGCCAGCCGCGTCCAGGATGCCTCGATGTGACGCCGCATCACGTCATGGGCCAGACGTCCGTTGCGCGTCTCCAGCGCGACGATCAACTCTTCATGATCGGCTACCGCCGCGGCCCAGTTGTCCGGGATGTCGTTGCCACGGAAGCGGCTTCGCTTCATGCGCGCGTGCAGGCGACCGTGGATCTGGCGCAGCGCGTCGTTGCGCGCGACGCGGACGATTTCGACATGGATGCTCTGATTGATGCGGAAATACTCGAGCTTCTCGCGCTGCCGGTAATGCTCCATCATCCGGTCGTGCAGATCGCGCAAGCCTCGCAACTCGGCATCGGTTGCATGCGTGCAGGCGAGCTCGCCGGCGAAAGCCTCGAGCCGAGCCAGCACGGCCAGCATGTCGTGGGCCTCGCGTGGGCTCAGCCGCGTGACCACGGCGCCGCGGTTGGGCAGGATTTCGACGAGTCCCTCGGACGCCAGCACCTTGAACGCTTCGCGCAGCGGGGTGCGCGACACGCCGAGCTGGTCGCACAGCTCCCGCTCGATGATGCGGCTACCTTCGGGAAGCTGGCCTTCGGCGATCAGATCGCGCAAACGCGCAACCACGGTCTCGTGCAGCGAGCGCCATTCGATCGGGCCGCCGAGATCGATCGCCGTGGTCTGCTCTGCCGGGTTTGCCATGCGGCGGATCACTATCGCAAAAGGTTGGGAATGAAAAGGACCAGCGCCGGCACCGCAGTCAGGATGGCAAGCGTGATCAGCAGCGGCGGGTAGAATGGCAGCATCGCCTTCAGGAGTTTGATCATCGGCACGCCGGTCATGTTCGACAATAGGAACAGCGACAAGCCAAAAGGCGGCGTGACGGTGCCGATCATCAAATTGAACACGACGACGATGCCGAGATGGACCGGGTCGACGCCGGCAGCGACGACCGGCGGCGCGACGATGGGCACCAGCAGCAGAGTCGCCGTGGTCGAGTCGACGAACATGCCGGCGATGAAGAAGATGCAGTTCACCACCAGCAGCAGCACCAGCGGGTTGGCGGAAATATCCTTGAACCAGGCCGAGAACTCTTGCGGCACCTGCTCGACCGCGAGGATCCAGCCGAACATCGAGGCAGCCGCGACGATGATGAGGATGGCGGACGTCCCACGCACAGTGGCGATCGCCGCCTCGCGGATGAAGCCCCAGTTCATGTCGCGGTAGTAAAAGGCGCCGATCAGCAACACGTAGATGACGCAGATCGCCGATGCCTCGGTCGGCGTAAAGCTGCCGGACAGCATGCCGCCGACCAGCACCACAGGCGCGAACAGCGCCGGCGCCGCAGGCCACAGCGCTCGCCACAGTTCGCGCAATGTCGGCCAACGGTCGGAGCGCGGCAGGTCGGCTTTCATCGCGATGACGGCGGTCGCGGCCATCAGCATGGCGACGCAGATTAGCGCCGGGATGATGCCGGCCACGAGTAATTGCAGCGCCGAGATCGACGTAATCGAGGCATAGATGATCAGCGGAATCGACGGCGGGAAGATCGGTCCGACGATGGCGGACGCCCCAGTGACGGCGGCGGAAAAGGGTAGCGAGAAGCCGCGGTCCTTCATCGCCTTGATCTCGATGCGGCCTAGGCCGCCGACGTCGGCCAGCGCTGCACCGGACACGCCGGAGAAGATGAGACTGGCGACGATGTTGACCTGCGCCAGCCCGCCATGGAGACGGCCGACCAGGACATCAGCAAAGTGAAACAGTTTCTGCGTGATGCCGGCCGAATTCATGAGATTGCCGACGAAAATGAACACCGGCACCGCTACCAATGGAAAGGAGTCCATTGAATAGAGAACGCGCTGGCCGATTGTCGCCAAAGGAATGTCCTGCCACCAGATATAAGCGATCGACGGCACCAGGATGGCGAACACCACCGGGAAGCCGAGCACGAACAATACAAAGAAGGCCAGGATCACCAGCAGGCCGAGGTCCATCGTCGCGTCTTCCTGTCGTCAGATAACGGGGCTCGGACCTTCGACCGTCGGCGGCTTGCGGCGGACGGCGTACCAGACGTAACCGATAGAGCCGAGCCCGAAGCCGATCAGCATCGGCGCCGCGAACAGCCAGAACGGAATGTCCAGGATCGGCGTGCGCGTGCCGAAGTTGCGCCAAATGGACAGCCCGCCGGCAATGGCGACGATGCCGAGCGCCAGACCGCTGACCAGCATGATCATGCGCTCGAGCAGGATTCGCACCGGCTTCGGCAGGAAGTCGATGAACTCGGCCAAGCGGATCTGCTCATTGGCCGAAATCAGCAGCGGGCTGGCCATGAAGACCAGGATGATCAGGCCCCAGCGCGTCGATTCTTCGAGGCCGGTGATCGGATTGTTGAAGACACCGCGCAGAAAGACCTGCAGCGCCGGCAACACCACAAGCGAAAACAGCGCCACCATGGCGATGACGCCCAGCCAACGTTCAACGAAAGTCCAGAGCTTCTGCATGGGATCCAGCTTGCGGTCGGGGCGGACGGACATGCGGCCCGCCCGCCCCTTCCGTCAGCCCTGGGTTTCCTTGAGCTTGGCGATATAAGGTCCCCAGTTCGGGTAATCCTTGAGGATCTGCTTGCCGACGGATTCGCGGAACGCCTTGAGATCGAGGCCGCTCTTCTCGTCGATGATGGTGACGCCGTTCTTCTTCAGCGTGGCGATTTCATCCGCTTCGGCATCCTTGGCCCACTTCAGCGAACGTTGGCCCATCTCGGCAAAGCACTCCTGCATGATCTTGCGATCGGCGGCCGGGATACCCTCCCACGCCTTCTCGTTGACGAACACCGCCAGCACCGATTCCATATGGCTGGTCATCATCACGAACTTGTTCGCTTCCCACATCTTGCGGGCGATGATGTTGTTGAGCGGGTTTTCCTGGCCTTCGACGAGGCCGGTCATGAGCGCGGGCATGATCTCGGAGATTTCCACCGGCGTGGGGATCGCGCCCATGCCCTTGATCATGGAATTCCACAGCGGCACCGGCACCGAGCGGAATTTCTTGCCTTCCATATCCTTCGGCGAGCGCACCGCATAGCGCGCCGACAGCTGACGCGCGCCGCGATAGAAGTTGCCGACGATGCGCACGCCGCCTTTGGCGACGAGCTTCTTGTTGATCTCCTGAAGCACCGGCGACGTCGCCTCGTTGGTGGCGCGCATGGCCTGCTCGGGGCTCGTGAAGAGGAACGGCGCGTTGAAGACCGCCACGTCCGGATCGATGCGGTCGAGCGAGGAGAAGTCGTGGTGGCCCATCTGGATGGCGCCGATGCGCACGCCGTCGATCATCTCGCTGAGATTGCCGAGCTGCGAGCCCGGGAAGACGCGGATTTCGATGCGGCCTTGCGTCTTCTCGCCGACCAGCTTGGCGAGCTCGGCGGCATACTGCGTCTGCGTTTCGCCCTCGGCGCCGACATGCGCGTATTTGAGGATGATTTTCTGCTGAGCCGCGGCCGGACCGGCGGCTATGGCGAGTGCCGTCGCCACGATGGCGCAAAG
Organism: Pseudolabrys sp.; assembly: GCA_026125925.1. Next base: position 5,165 of record JAHCKF010000068.1, on the reverse strand, counting down.
CGGCGCGAAGACACGCATGGCATTTCCTCCCGATCGTTGGTGAGGGTTGACCCCTCTATGTCAAAGAATTATTCATACCTGCATATTGAATGCAATATGCAAATTGGCATTTGCAGAAGAACGATGGGTTGAGAGAGCGCAATGACGCAGGCGACGACCGACACCTTTCCCCGCATCGTCATCGCCATGGGCGACCCTGCCGGCATTAGCCCGGAATTGCTGGCGCGCCTGCTCGATCGCCGCGACCTCCTGCAGCGCGCCGCGATCGCCATCATTGGCGATCGCCGTGCTCTGGACGCTGGAGAAAAGGCGGCCGGCGTGAAGGTCGATGTGCGCACCGTGTCGGCCGCCGACATCGGTCGCGCGGCGCCGGGCCAGCCGGTGTTCATCGATCTTGGTCACCTCGATCCGGCGACCATCCATGCGAAGGAAGCGAGCGCGGAAGGGGGAGCGTTTGCGATCAGAAATTTCAAGGAAGCACTGCTGCTGGCGAAGCAGCAGCAGGTGGACGGCATCATGTTCACGCCGTTCAACAAGCTGGCGCTGAAGAAGGCCGGCAACCCCTACCCGGACGAAATCCGCTGGGCCGTGGACATCCTCGGCTGGAAGGGCGAGTGCAGCGAATACAACCGGCTCGACGACCTGTGGAACGCCCGCGTCACATCGCACGAACCGCTGCGCGAGGTCGCCGGCCTCCTGACCCGCGAGCGCGTCCTGAAGGCGATCGAGGCCACCGCCGCGACCCTCCAGGCGGCCGGCATCGCCCGGCCGCGCATCGCGGTCGCCGGTCTCAATCCCCATGCCGGCGAAGGCGGCCTCTTCGGCAATGAGGAGATCGACATCATCGCTCCGGCGGTCGCCGATGCGCAGGGCCGCCAGTACGCGGTCGAAGGCCCGTTCCCGGCCGACACGGTCTGGCTCAAGGCGCGGCGCGGCGACTACGACGTCGTCCTGACGATGTACCACGACCAGGGCCAGATCGCGCTCAAGCTCATGGGCTTCGAGCGCGGCGTCACCATCCTCGGCGGCATGCCGGTGCCGATCACGACGCCGGCGCACGGCACGGCCTACGACATCGCCGGCCAGGGCATCGCCGACCCGTCCGCCACCATCAAGGCCTTCGAGACGCTGCTGTCGCTGACGTCGTTGCGCATGGCGCGCTCGGCGGCGTAAGGGACGGGCCGTGGCCGACCAGCACCCCGCCCTTCCCGCGTTTCCGATCGTCGATGCGCACCAGCATTTCTGGGACCTGACGCAGAACTACTATCCGTGGCTCTGCGACAAAGAGCCGATCCCGTTCCGTTACGGCGATTATTCGGCCATCCGCCGCAACTACCTGCCGGATGACCTGCGCCGCGACAGCGCCGGCCTCGACCTGCACATGACCGTGCATATGGAGGCCGAATGGGATCGCACCGATCCCGTGGCGGAAACGCGGTGGCTGGAAGCCCTGAAGGCCGACACCGGCCTGCCGACCGCCTGCATCGGACACGCCGAATTCGAGCGCGCCAATATCGGCGAGGTTCTCGCCGGTCACGCGGCCAGCCCACTGATGCGCGGCATCCGTCAGAAACCTGCCGCCGCACCGAGCGCCGCCGAAGCCAAACGCGGCCCGCCGGGTTCGATGGACGACCCCGCCTGGCGCGCGGGCTATGCGCTGCTGGAAAAGCACGGCCTGTCCTACGACCTGCAAACGCCGTGGTGGCACCTCGATGCCGCGGCCGAACTGGCCGCCGATTTCCCGCGCACAACGATCATTATCAATCACACCGGACTGCCGGCGGATCGCAGCGCCGAAGGCCTTGCCGCCTGGCGCGCCGCGCTCGGCCGCGTGGCGGCGCAGGACAACGTCGCGATCAAGATCTCCGGTATCGGCCAGCGCGACCTGCCGTGGACAGTGCAAACCAATGGTCCAATCATCCGCGACACCATCGCCATTTTCGGCGTCGCGCGCTGCATGTTCGCCAGCAACTATCCGGTGGACAGCCTGGCCGGCTCCTATCGCGACATCTATGCCGGCTTCTTCGCCGCCGTCGCGGATCGCTCCGAGGCGGACCAGCGCAAGCTGTTTCACGACAACGCGCTAAAGTACTACCGATTGACATAGAGGCAGGAGCCGCCGCCCCGAGCCGGGCGCACACCGGCCGACAAAGCCAGCGCCATTGGGGCGCTGACCGTCGATCGCCTCCATATCGGCCGCCAAGCCTGCAGGCCGGGAGACCCCGCGGGTTGCCATCGAGCGTCAGTACATTGACTGAGGATCTTCTGCGGTGTGCTGTGCGACACTTGGCTGGTCATCGCCGGTGATCAGCGAGGTTGAATACGCGTTGGCGATCCCGGAAACCGGGCTAGTCTATTCACGTCATGTGACGGCGTGGGCCTTGCAGAGATCGCGCTCTCCCTGTGAAGAGCACCACCTCGCCAAGGGAACGACTTATGGTAACGCACTCGGTAACATCCGGTAACGCGGACGATCCGACCAGAGCTAAGTCATTGAAAAGATGGCGCGCCGATCGGAATAAAACTGCGAACACATACGCTATTGAAATATCTATATGATTCCAACGAGAGGGCTTGGCACCGAGTTCGTCCTCGGTCGCGCCGGCCTCCAGGTCTTCAAGCTGCAGCTCCATCTGGTCGAGCAGCCGCGCCTTGCGTTCCGAGCCGGTGCCGTAGAGTTCGCGCCGCAGCTTCTCGATCTGCAGCTTCAGATGACGCGCGATTTGGCGCGGGTGACGGTCGACACCACGGTGCAACCCAAGAACATCACCTTCCCGACCGACGCCAAGCTGCTGCACGCGGCGATCAAGGGGCTCAACCGTCTGGCCGTGACGCATGGCGTGCGGTTGCGGCAATCCTATCTGCGCATCGCCAAGCGCGCGGCGATGATGGCCGGGCGCTACGCTCACGCCAAGCAGTTCACCGTAATCGCTGTCTTGGCCCCACCTTTTAATCGGTTTCGGTGAAGGTGACTGTGCCGGTCTCATGGGAGATCGGCTTGTGTCTAAGCTTGACCATATGCTTGAGCCGGAGACGGTGTCTGTCCATCGGCTGGAAGTGATCACCGGGATGGGTCGGCGTCGCCGTTTTAGCGACGAGTATAAGGCCCGCGTGGTCGAGGAAGCGCTCGCTCCGGGCGCAGTCGTTTCGCAGATAGCGCGCCGGCACGGTCTCACGCCGCAGCAACTGTTCGGTTGGCGGCGCCAGGCGCGGGAGACTGCGTCCGCTGAGACTGGCGATAGAGCGCCAATGTTCGTACCGGCGGTCGTGGAACCGGCACCGACTCCGATGGCCGCTCCGGCCATGCGAGAAAACCAAGCCGATCCTCGACGATCTGGAATCCTGGCTGCGCGCCAAGCTTGATCTCATCAGCCAGAAAACCAAACTGGCGGAGGCGATCCGGTATGCTCTGTCGCGCTGGGCAGGCTTGACCCGCTTCATCGACGACGGCCGCATCGAAATCGACAGCAACGTCGTCGAGCGTTCGATCCGCCCGATCGCGCTCAATCGCAAGAACGCCCTCTTCGCCGGCTCGGACGGCGGCGGCGAGCACTGGGCGACCATCGCTTCGCTGATTGAAACCTGCAAACTGAATGGCATCGATCCGCAGGGCTACCTCACAGACGTCATCACCAAGATCGTCAACGACCATCCGAACAGCAAAATCGACGGACTTCTGCCCTGGGCCTACCCGGCAACGGCGGCACTCAGGGACGTGGCCTGAGGACGACGCTTACAGTTCAACCGCCATCGCCGGCAGTTGCGCATCCTGCGCACGCGTCTCGGCCGCATCATCCGCGACATCGGCCGCAAGATCGCCGGCCAGCCCGCGCTGGAAGAGGTCTTCATGTGGCCGCTGGCCCGCGCCTCCCAGATCCGCTCGCAGCAGCAGCACCAGCGCGGTTGGAAGCTGTATTCCTTCCATGCTCCCGAGGTCGAATGCATCGGCAAGGACAAGGCCAGCGCGCCCTACGAATTCGGGGTGAAGGTCTCCGTCGTCACCACCAATGCCCGCGCCCCGGGCGGCCAGTTCGTGCTGCACGCCAAGGCACTGCCCGGCAATCCGTACGACGGACACACGCTGCGGTCCGCGATCGAGAACACCGAGCAGCTCACCGGCCGCGAGATCGAGCGCGCCTATGTCGACAACGGATACCGCGGCCACGACGCGCCGAACCCGCATCGGGTCTTCATCTCCGGCCAGAAGCGCGGCGTGTTCGGCGCCATCAAGCGCGAGCTGCGACGCCGCTCCGCCATCGAGCCCGTAATCGGACACATGAAGGCCGAGGGCCACCTCGGCCGCTGCTATCTCAAGGGAACCGCCGGCGACGCCGCCAACGCAATCCTCACCGCCGTCGGCCACAACCTCCGCCTCGTCCTCGCATGGCTGAGGATTCTTTTGTGCCTGTCCTGGCCGCGCTACGCAGCGCGCCTGCAACCGATCCCGAACTCAAATTGGCTTCTTAACGGCCGACTTTTTAGCGTCTGGTACATTACCTAGGAATTGCGCGAGACGAACGGCCATTCTAAATTTTCATAGATTTCGCGATGATCGTCCGCTGGATCTGGCTGGTGCCGCCGCCGATGGTCGATTGCATGCCTTCGCGGAAATAACGCTCCATGTCGGCTTCCGGAAGCATGCCGTGGCCGCCCAGGATCTGCATGCCCTGGCGCGACACCGTCTGCAGGGTTTCCGAGGCAAACAATTTCGCCATCGCGACCTCGCGGGTGCACGGGATCGACGCGGCGGCCAACGAGGCGGCGCGGTAGACAAGCAAACGCGCGGCATCGACCTGGGTCTGCATGTCGGCCAGCATGTGGCGCAACACTTGAAACTCGTAGATGGCGCGATCGAACTGGATGCGCTCATGCGCATAGCGCAATGCATCGTCGACCGCGGTTTGAGCGTTTCCGACATAGGCGGCGGCCACTGCAATACGTTCGAGCTCGAGATGCTCGGTGATGATCGACCAGCCCTGCCCGGGCTTGCCGAGTACAGCGCTTTCGGGAACGCGCGCCTCGTCGAGGAAAATCTCCGTGGTGCCGGTGGCACGACGCGCCAGCGTCGGCAGCCTGCGGATGGTGACCCCCGGCGTGTTGTTGGGGATTAGCAAGACCGACAGCCCCTCATGCTTGGACTTGCCTTCGCCAGTGCGGACCAGCAT
>JAHCKF010000067.1 GCA_026125925.1 Pseudolabrys sp. | reverse complement strand
CATAGACGAACTTGATGTCGTCATCGCCGGAGCCGTAGAGGATGGCGTCCTGCGTCTTCTTCGGCAGGTCCTTCCACTTGGTGTCGAGCGTGAACTTGTAGTGCTTGCCGAGCGCTTCGAGCGTCTGCGTGTAATAGGGCGAGGACGACTTGGCCCAGGGCGCGATGGCGCCCTTGCCGACCTTGGCGTCGCGGTCCGGGATTACGAGTTCGGCATCGATATGCTGCTCGACGCCAAGGCCGCCGCAGGCCGGGCAGGCGCCGAACGGGTTGTTGAACGAGAAAAGCCGCGGCTCGATCTCCGGAATGGTGAAGCCGGAGACGGGGCAGGCGAATTTCTCGGAGAAGATCAGCCGCTCATGCGTGGCGTTGCGGCCGCGATTGGCGGCGGCGCCGGTCGCCTTGGTGTCGGCGAGTTCGACCACGGCGAGACCCTCAGCGAGCTTGAGGCACTGCTCCAGCGAGTCGGCGAGGCGCGCGGAGATATCGGGCTTCACGACGAGGCGATCGACCACGACGTCGATGTCATGGGTGAACTTCTTGTCGAGCGGCTTGACCTCGGCGATCTCATGGAATTCGCCATCGATCTTCACGCGCTGATAGCCCTTGCGCATGTACTCGGCGAGTTCCTTCTTGTACTCGCCCTTGCGGCCGCGCACGACCGGGGCCAGCACGTAGATGCGGGTGCCTTCGGGCAGCGCCAGCACGCGGTCGACCATCTGCGACACGGTCTGCGATTCAATCGGCAGGCCGGTGGCCGGCGAATAGGGAATGCCGACGCGCGCCCACAGGAGGCGCATGTAGTCGTAGATCTCGGTGACGGTGCCGACGGTCGAGCGCGGGTTCTTCGACGTCGTCTTCTGCTCGATGGAGATCGCCGGCGACAGGCCGTCGATCTGGTCGACGTCCGGCTTCTGCATCATCTCGAGGAACTGCCGCGCGTAAGCGGACAGCGACTCGACATAGCGGCGCTGGCCTTCGGCATAGATGGTGTCGAAGGCGAGCGAGGATTTGCCCGAACCCGACAGGCCGGTGAACACCACGAGCTGGTCGCGCGGGATGACGACGTCGACATTCTTGAGATTGTGCTCGCGGGCGCCGCGGATGGTGATGTTGCGGGAGTCGCGCGCCGCCTTCTGGGCTTTGGCGCTCTTGTCGAAGAGTTCGTTCATGAAAAACTTCAGTGGCGAGAGGGGTTTAAGCCAGCACAACAGGCCGCCGCACCGGTCCGAGCCGGTCGCGCAGGCAGCCAATAGCCAAGGACTAGAACATAGGAAGAACCGGATGCCTCCGCCAGTGCGCGAGACCCGGCAATTTCGGCGCTGGGGACAAGTCGGAAAACGAGCCGCCGGCATGCGCAGTTCGCTGCCGAAGCTCGGATTGTGAGTTCCACCGGGAGAAAGAGACGAAAATTGGTCCGGTTGTCGTAAGGTATTCCTGCACCGGACTCGCTAACGTGGCGGCGGATTTGCTGGGAATGGATTGGAATGGGAATGCCGGAAGCCGCGTCGCCTGCCGCTAGCGCCTTCACCCTCGACACTACCGAACAACACACACATCGCAGACTTCGATCCCTCGCCATCACGATCGATCAGCCGCGACCGTTGCGCGGCAACGCACGGATCGGGCGACGCCTTGTTCCGACGAGCGTCTCCATCGCGGTGCTCATGGCCTTGTCGGCCGGATCAGCGACAGCGCAGACCGCCTGGACCGGCGCCACGAACAGCGACTGGACCAACAACACGAACTGGTCGGGCGGCGCTGTGCCGGCGAGCCCGACCGCGGTGACCATCAACTCGGCCAATCCGGCCGTGCTTGGCGCCGGCGGCGCAGCGAGCGGCTCGACCGGCAACCTGTTCGTCGGCAATACGACGTCGGGCAGCCTGACCATTCAGAACGGCAGCACGCTCACGAGCCTCGGCAGTTTCCGGATCGGCGGGGGCACCGGCACCGGTACGGTGACAGTGACCGGCGCGGGTTCGCAATGGACGGCCACCGGCCTCGCGCTCAGCGTCGGCGGCAGCGGGACGGGCATTCTCAACATTCAGAATGGCGGAACGGTCACGGCCAGCGGCGGGGTATCGCTCGGCAACGCCGGCGGCGTGGGCACGCTCAACGTCAGCGACGCCACGATTGTATCGCAGAGCTTGAACGTGGGCGTGGGCTCGCAGGTCAACTTCGACAACGCCACCTATCGCGCGACGCGGAGCAGCGGCGTCTGGATCGGTGCCGGCACCGGCACGCTCAACATCGCGGCGGGCGGGCTGACGCTCGACAGCGTCGGCTTCACCGTGACCGCCTTGCGCGAACTCAGCGGCGTCGGCGGATTGACCAAAACGGGTACCGGCAACGTCAACCTGACGACCAGTAACTCCTACACTGGCCGGACGGTAATCGATCAGGGCACCCTGGCGCTGCGCACCAACGGCTCGATCGCCGCCTCGAGCGGCGTAACCGCCAACGGCACTTTCGATATTTCACCGATAACGGCGGCCGGCACCGACATTCAAAGCCTAAGTGGTAGCGGCGTCGTCACGATGGGCGCTAAAAACCTGACGATCACCAACGCCAGCGACACGTTCTCCGGCACATTCAACGGCACCGGCGTGCTGACAGTTACGGGCGGCAAGGAAATCCTGAATGGCGACAATTCCGCCTTTGGTGGATCGACGATCGTTCAGGGCGGCACGCTGGCGGTGAATGGCGTGCTCGGCGGCACGATGGACGTGCTGTCCGGCAGCCGCCTGCAAGGCATCGGCACGGTCGGCCATACAACCAACGCGGCCGGCGGCATCATCGCGCCGGGCAATTCGATCGGCACGCTGACGGTGGCCGGCAACTACACCGGCGCGGGCGGCACGCTGCAGATCGAAAGCATCCTTGGCGGCGACGCGTCACCGACCGACAAGCTCGTCGTCACCGGCAACACCGCGGGCAGTACGAATGTGCGCGTCATCAATGCCGGCGGCACGGGTGCGCAGACAACCGAAGGCATCAAGATCGTCGATGTCGGTGGCGCTTCGAATGGCAGCTTCGCGCTGCAAGGTGACTATGTCATCAACGGCCAGCAGGCCGTGGTCGGCGGCGCCTATGCCTATACGCTGCAGAAAAATGGCGTCAGCGCACCAACGGATGGCGACTGGTATTTGCGCTCGACTCTGCTCGCACCAACTGCATCGGTTCCGGCCGCTCCTCTGTATCAAGCCGGCGTGCCAATCTATGAATCCTACGGATCGATCCTGCTGGGCATGAACGGACTGCCGACCTTGCGCCAGCGCGTTGGCAATGCCTATGCGGCCGACGGCGGCATTGGCGGCGGGCCGTCTCCGGTCTGGCTGCGCGTCGAGGGCCAGCACGCCAGCGTCAAGCCGTCGAGCACGACCGGTTCGACCTACACAAGCGATCAAGGAACGATACGCGGCGGCGTCGATGGCCTGGCCTATGAGAACGGCCACGGCAGGCTGATCTTCGGCGTCACCGCGCATTACGACACGCTCTCGTCGGACGTGAAGTCGTTCTATGGCAACGGCAAGATCAAGGTCGACGGCATCGGCGTCGGCGGCACGCTGACCTGGTATGGCGACAACGGCTTCTATGTCGACGGTCAGTCGCAAATGACGTGGTACCGCTCGGACCTGTCGTCCGATCTCGCCGGCACGCTGACGGATGGCAACAGCGGTTTTGGCTATGCGTTTGGCGCCGAAAGCGGCCGGCGCATTCCTCTTGGCGGCGCGCTGTCGCTGACGCCGCAGGCGCAACTGGTGTATTCGTCCGTCAGGTTCAGCGCCTTCAACGACCGGTTCGGCGCGGCGGTGTCGAGCGACGACGCCGACAGCCTGCAGGGCCGCGCCGGTCTGTCGCTCGATCATCGGCGCGAGGGGCGTGACGGCCAGGGCCGCAAGGTCAGCTCCGACATCTACGCCATCACCAATCTCTATTACGAATTTCTCGGCGGCACCGCCGTCGATGTCAGTGGCACGCGCTTCACCAGCGCGGCCGATCGGCTGTGGGGTGGCCTTGGCGCCGGCGGCGCGTACCACTGGGCGAACGACAAGTATTCGCTGTATGGCGAAGTCTCTTATAACACCAGCCTCGCCGACGCCGGTGACAGCGACGCTTACAAGGGCACGCTCGGCTTCCGCGCGACCTGGTGAGCGGGTGCGCGCAATAAAAAGGCCGGCGCGAGGCCGGCCTTTTGTAGCGTTGCGGTGTCGATGCGCTCAGAAGCGATAGTTCAAGCCGGCGCGGACGACGTTGTATTTGTAGCTGCCGGTCGCTGTGACGCCGCCGACGGTGAGGGTCGTGTCGCCGGAGGCGACGTAGAGATATTCGCCCTTGACGCTCCAGCGATCCCAGACCGCCCATTCGAGGCCGCCGCCGAGGGTCCACCCCGAACTCCAGTTCGAAGCATCGACCGAGCCGCCGGGGGCGCTGAGCGACAGCTTGGTGTTGGTGTAAGCCCAGCCGCCGGTCCCGTAGAGCAGCGCGCGGTTGAAAGCGTAACCGACGCGGCCGCGCACCGTGGCGAAAGCCGGAATCTTGCCCTCGACGGTGGCGCCGCCACCGAGATCTTCCGAAGCCTTGATGCTGGTGCCCTGGAAGTCGCCTTCCAGGCCGACCACGAAGCTGCCGAGTTGCATGTTGTAGCCAAGCTGGCCGCCGTAGACGGCGCCATCGGCCTTGTCGGCGAAGGACGTCGACCAGCCATAGCCACCGTTGATGCCGGCGTAGAAACCGGTCCAGGAGAAATAGGCCGGGTAATAGGCTGGAGCCGGAGCTTTCAGCGGAATGTCGGCGGCCATGGCCGTCGAGGTGAGTGCAAGGGCCGGCACGAAGGCACAGCCAAGTAACAACGCGTGAAGGCGCTTCATCGCGATCCTCTTTGATTTGGTGTCAGGTGAAACGCATTACGCGGAGCTCGAAAGCTCTTCCGCGAACCGTGTCGTGAGTCTCCTTTACAGGATGTTAATACCGGCGCCGGCGGGGCGATCTTTGCCGAAGGCCCAAAAGAAAAGGCCGGCGCAAGGCCGGCCTTTTCCGATCTGTAGTGTGGCTTCTGCTTAGAAGCGGTAGTTCAGGCCGGCGCGCACGACGTTCATGTCGTAGTTGCCGGTGACCGAGGTGCCGGCGAGCGTGAGCGTCACGTCGCCCGAGTCGACGTGCAGGTACTCAAGCTTCGCGCTCCACGGGCCCATGAAGGCGTATTCCACGCCGCCGCCCAGCGCCCAGCCCGAGCTCCAATCCGAGCTCGAAATCGAGCCGCCAGGGCCGCTCAGGTCGAGCGAAGTGCGGGTATAGGCCCAGCCACCGGTGGCGTAGATCATCGCGCGATCGAAGGCATAGCCGATACGGCCGCGGACGGTGCCGAACGCCTTGGCACGGGTCGTCGCGGTGACGCCGCCAACGGTCACCGACTCATCGATGTCGGCGCCCTGGAGGTCGGCTTCGATGCCGAGCACGAGCGGGCTGTTGTAGCCCTGCCAGTTGTAGCCGATCTGGCCGCCGCCGACGAAGCCGCCCGGGTTGCTGCCGCCCGAGTCGACCCAGCCGTAGCCGGCGTTCAGGCCGAGGTAGAAGCCGGTCCAGTTGAAGGGCGCCGCCATCGGCGGAGCCTTGGTGTAGGTGCGGGCGGGCATGTCGGCCGCCGAGGCGGCGGTGGCGAAGCCCAGGACGGCGACGGCCGCACCGAGTGCAGTGAGAGAACGCATGGAGACCTCCGGCTAATTCGAATTGGCGACGGTCTGTTCGTACCGTCATGGTGCCATTGTAATACACCGTTCTCGCCAAAAAGCTGTGCCAATTAAGTCACTGATCAAACAAGAGTAATCGGGAACTTTCTATGGTTAGCGGAACTTTAAAATGGAACTCTGCATCCATGGGTTGTAGCTCTTTCCGGCATCCATTTACCATTGCGGAATTGAGGGGTCTTCCACACATCCTCGATTGTGGAAGCCGCATCGTGCTCTCATCGCGACTGCCAAACCAAAATGAGCCGACGCGAGGCCGGCTCTGAGTTGGACATGGAGGTTCGGAGGATCGGGAATTCAGAAGCGCACGTTCACGCCAGCACGCACCATATTGATCCTCGGTCTGAAGGTGGTTTCGACGCCGCAGACGCCGGCGTCGCAGGTCATCTTGCCGAGATCGGCATAGAGATATTCGGCCTTCACCGACCAGTCGCGGGTGATGCCGTATTCGATGCCGCCGCCGACGGTCCAGCCGGTGCTGGTTCTGGTATTGCTGCCGAGGGGCGTCGACATCTTGGCCCCGGAGAATGCAGCGCCGCCGGTGATAAAGGGCAGCCAGCGATCCATGGCGTAGCCGATGCGGCCGCGGGTCGTGGCGATCCAGGTGTTCTTCACTTCGCAAGCGCCGGTGCCGCAGGTCGCGGCGTTCGTTCCATTGCCTTTGATGAAGGCGTAGTCGATGTCGCCTTCGATGCCCCAGACCCAGACGCCGGTCTGCAGGTTGTAGCCGACCGTGGCGCCGGCCAGCCAACCATATTGCGAACCGGTGTCGAAGTCGGTCAGCGCGTTGCTGACATGGGCCTTGCCCCAGCCGTAACCGCCGTTGGCGCCGACATAGAAGCCGGTCCAGTTGTACGGGATGTAAGCGGGCAGGGGCGGGGCTTTGTAGATGGGCGCGCGAAGATCGGCGGCGACCGACGGCGCCGTCATCGCGAGTGCGACGAACAAAGTTGCAAGACTGCGGATGAGACGCGTCATCAATAACCTCCTGGGTTTTTGGGAAAAACTCAGACAGGCACAGACACGACTGAATATGACGATGACGGACCGTACATTAGCTGTGGACGATTCGCACTCTTAAGTTGCTTCGTGAAAAATAACGCGTTCATGGCGATTCCCGCATGCGATACCGCGGGGACCGCCTTGACTTCTGCCGGCTCAGTACATAGAACAAAATGAGAACATTCTATTCGGCTCCAGTCGATATCACCTCAACCTGCCGGGGAACCGGCATCGGATGGCTTGTGGATTAACGAGGCCGGCGATGGCAGGGCCCTATGTCGCCCCGGCGCCACGGACTAGGGTGAATTGACGATCGGGCGACAGGCCCGAAAGGGAGACGGGCGCCGCGTCGCGGCGTTTTCCGTCAAGGGAAGACGGCGAGTGCCGTCGCGCGCGACACTGCGGCGCGACGTTAGGGTTCGCCGGCCGTTGATTTAGCGACGAGGATTGCGGAGAGCATCATGGCGGGTAGCGTCAACAAAGTGATTTTGATCGGCAATCTGGGCGCCGATCCGGAAATTCGCCGCACGCAGGACGGCCGTCCGGTCGCCAATCTGCGCATCGCCACGTCGGAAACCTGGCGCGACAAGAACACCGGCGAGCGCAAGGAAAAGACCGAGTGGCACCGCGTCGTCGTGTTCAACGAAGGCCTGTGCAAGGTCATCGAGCAGTATCTAAAGAAGGGCGCCAAGGTTTACCTCGAAGGCGCGCTGCAGACCCGCAAGTGGCAGGACAAGGACGGCCAGGACCGTTATTCGACCGAGGTTGTGCTGCAGGGCTTCAACTCGCAGCTCACCATGCTCGATGGCCGCGGCGGCGGCGCCGGCTCGAGTGGCGGCGACTTCGGCGGCGGTGAGGATTTCGGTTCGGGCGGCCCCAGCGGCGGTGGCGGCCAGCGCCGGCAGCCGGCGATGGCCGGTGGCGGCGGCCGCAGCAACGACATGGACGACGAGATCCCGTTCTGAAACCGGCACGGCTCGGCGGTTACCAATTGGCAAAGAGCGCGGGTTCTCCGCGCTCTTTTTTTTATGGCGCGGCGCCCTGCCGCCGTCACAGGAAGCCGCTAGACTTCAGCACACAACAACAAAGGGAGGCGTGCGATGTTGCGCGGCTTGCGTCTCGTGCGGTTGGTCTGTTCGCTCGTATTGTTTTCGCCGATAGCGGCGTTCGCCCAGAACGATCTGATCGTCGAGAAGAAGACCTTCACGATGCCGAGCTACACCACGGTGGCCGGTGCCACGATCAAGGACGTCAAGATCGGCTGGGAATCCGCCGGCACGCTCAACGCCGACAAGTCGAACGCCATCCTGATCGCGCATTTCTTTTCCGGCACCAGTCACGCCTTCGGCAAATATGCGAAAGACGACAAGGCGGCGGGCTACTGGGATTATCTCGTCGGCCCCGGCAAGGTCGTCGACACCAACAAATACTTCGTGCTGTCGTCCGACACTTTGGTGAACCTCAACGTCAACGCGCCGAACGTCGTCACCACCGGACCGGCCAGCATCAATCCCGACACCGGCAAGCCTTACGGCATGAGTTTTCCGGTCGTCAGCATCAAAGACTTCGTCCGGGTGCAGAAGGCGCTCGTCGACTCGCTCGGCATCAAGAAGCTGCACGCGGTGATGGGCCCGTCGATGGGCGCGCTGCAGACTTACGAATGGGCGGCGAGCTTTCCCGAGGCGGTCGATCGTATCGTACCGGTGATCGGCACGCCGGGCGGCGACGCCTTCCTCATCGAATGGCTCAACATCTGGGCGGCGCCGATCAAGCTCGATCCGAACTGGAACGGCGGCAATTACTACGGCGGCAAGCCGCCGACCGAAGGCCTGAAGCAGGCCTTGAAGATCGTGACGTTGCAGGCCAATCACTATGATTGGGCGATCAAGACTTTCGGCAATGCGCCGGCCGATCCTGCCAAGGATCCTGCGGCGGCGATGGACAATCAATTCAAGATCGAGGCCGCCATCGACGCCGCGGCGGCGGCGCGCGCGGCGACGTCGGACGCCAATTCGCTGATCTATCTCGCCAAGGCCAACCAGCTCGCCAGCGCCGATCCGAGCAAGATCAAGACGCCGGCGCTGATCCTGTATTCACCGACCGATCTCGTGTTCTACGCGCCGTTGGTCGAGGAGGCCGCCAGGAAGATCGCGGCCGGCGGCACGCCGGTGGACACCGCCCAATTGCCCGGGCCGAACGGCCACCTCAACGGCGTGCTCGCAGTGGCGCAGCAGGGCGACAGGATCAAGGCGTTCCTGGAGAAGTAGCCCGCCTTGCCGGTCGGCGGCGCGTCGCCTCAGCGGCGCGCCGTCAGCAACGTCGCCAGGCACAGCGCACCGAAGCCGGCCAACGTCAACGCTGCATTGGCGGCGTGCGACATTTCCCATTGCCAGCGCAGCGCCTGCCAGTCGGCCGGCACGACCGTCCAGTTCTGCGTCGCGACATTGGCCGGATAGGTGTAGGCAAAGAAAATCGCGAGGCCGCCGGCGAGGCAGACGGTGGCGAGCAGCATCAGCCGGAACGGCATCGGTTGCCGGCGCACGGCGATCGCCAGCACGGCATTGGCAACGAGGGCGCCGATCGAGGCGATGCCGAACAGCGCCCAGCCGTTGTAGACCGACTGCGCCGTGAAATAAGCCTGCTGCGTCATGTGCAGCTTTGTGAGCAGCGACGCCGCGTGCGAGCCGCCCGGCACCAGAGCGAAGGCGGTGAGAAATAGCGCGATGAATTGCAAGGCCAGCATTGCGCCAGCCTGTCGTGGAACTGCGGCAAGGGCGTGTCGGACGCCGCGCCGCGCAGCGTCCTTCACAGGTTCTGCCGTCGCCCCGTGCCGGACAGCGGCATCGCGACGATGCGGTCGATGCGGCGGCCGTCGAGATCGGCGACCTCGAAGCGCCAGTGATGGAAGGTCGTGGTTTCGCCGATGCGCGGCAAGTGCTTCATCTGCGCCAGCAGGAACCCGGCTGCGGTGTGATAGCTGCGGACCGGCGGCAGCGTGAAGCCGAGCAGCTCGGCCATTTCGTCGGCGGCGAGCGAGCCGGCCAACGACCAGCGGCCGTCGTCAAGGCGCACGGCGGCCGGCTCTTCGTCCGTCGCCGGCGCGCCGCCGATGATGACCTGCATCAGGTTGGCGAGCGTGACGATGCCTTCGAAGTGGCCGTATTCGTCGTGCACCAGCGCCAGCGGGATCGGCGCGTCGCGCAGCACCGGCAGCACGTCGAGCGAGTCCATGGTGTCGAGCACGACCGGCGCCTCGCGCACAAAGCGGCGCAGGCCAAGATCCTCACCGTTGAGCGCGGCGCGCAGCAGGTCGTGCACGCGCACGACGCCGACCATGGCGTCGATGTCGTCGCCCGCCGGCAGAAAAGCGTGCCGTGTGCTGTCAATGATGCCACGCACCGCGGCGGCGCCGGCGTTGACGTCGAGCCACTCGACCTCGTGACGCGGCGTCATGGCGCCGCGCACGGAACGATCGGCCAGCCGCATGACGCCAGAGATCAGCTTGCGCTCGTCGGCCTCGATGACGCCGGCGGTCTCCGCTTCCGCCATCAGGCTCTGGATTTCCTCGTCGCTGACCTTGCTTTCGCGGCGCTGGTGCTGGCCCAGCAAGCGCAGCACGGCGCGCCCCGAGACGTCGAGCAGGCTCACCAGCGGGCTGCCGATTTTCGACAGCAGCGTCATGGCCGGCGCCACGCGGGTCGCGATGCGCTCGGGATCGCGCAAGGCGATCTGCTTCGGCACCAGTTCGCCAACGATCAGCGACAGATAGGTGATGAGGACGACGACGATGCCGACGCCAGCGGGATCGGCGATGCTGGCGGGGATACCGATATCGCGCAGCGTGGCGGTGAGCCGCAGGCCGAGCGTCGCGCCGGAGAAGGCGCCGGACAGGATGCCGACCAGGGTGATGCCGATCTGCACAGTGGACAGGAAACGGCCGGGGTCGGAAGCGAGCGCCAGCGCCCGCCGCGAGCCATAGACATTGCGGGCGATCATGGCCCTGAGGCGGCTCTGCCGGGAGGATACGATCGCCAGTTCCGACATGGCCAGGCCGCCATTGACGACAGTCAGGACAATGACGATGGCGAGTTCGAGATAGAGCATGGCACCGTTCTAACCGCTTTCGGGGCGTAGCGACGGCGAGGGCCTCATTTGGCGTCACTTCGTCGCGCGGCGGAATGCTACGCGCCGATCGCCACTTTGACGCCGTCGATGACGAACTGCACCGCCAGCGCGGCAAGCAGCACGCCGAGCAGGCGCGACATCACCATATTGGCCGTGCTGCCCAAGAGATTGCCAATGCGGGTCGCCAGCAGGAACACGACCAGGCACACCAGCATGATGGCGACGATCACGGCGAACAGCATGCCGAGCTTGATGGGATCGCCGCCGGCGCGTCCCGACAGCAGCACCGACGCGGTGATGGCGCCGGGGCCGGCCATCAGCGGGATGGCGAGCGGAAAGGCGGCGATGTTGCGCACGCGCTCCTCGATGGCCTGCTCGGCGGCTTCGGTCTGCCGCGTGACGCGTACGCCGAACACCATTTCCGAGGCGATCGAGAACAGCAGCAGGCCGCCGGCGATGCGGAAGGCGGGCAGCGTGATCGACAGCGCATGCAGCAGCCAGTTCCCGATCAGGGCGCTGCCGGCCAGAATGATCGTGGCGATCACGCAGGCGCGGACCGCCACCTGCGGCCGGTTCTTTTCCGGCAGGCCATGGGTGACGGCGAGAAAGGCAGGCACCAGCCCGACGGGATCGACCACCACGAGGATGGTGACGAAGGCCGAAACCAGAAATTCGATGGGCAACGAAGCGAGCGTCATGGCCGCTATGGTATCGGGTCGGCGGGGTCGCGGCGCGCGCAAAAACGGCCCTGTGGGGAGTTATCCGGAGGGCATTGAACCGGCGCTCACAGATGCCGGTGCGGGCCTGGTAAGAGATTGAAAAGACGAGAGAATAATAGGGTGTCCTGCGGGGTTTAAAATTGGCTTTGCGCCCCCAAATCAGCTACACAGTCCGG
>JAHCKF010000066.1 GCA_026125925.1 Pseudolabrys sp. | reverse complement strand
CATCGTCGGCGCGGCCGAGCATCAGGTAGGCGTCGACCAGCCAGAAGCTGCAGGCCAGGAACACGCCCTCGCCGGGCGGCAGACCGTCATCGGTTTTCGCTGTGTCGTAGCGCAGCAGCAGGCCGTCGCGCATCAGATGCCGCTCGACCGCCTCCACCGTGCCCTTGATGCGCGGGTCCTCCGGCGGCAGGAAGCCGAGCTCCGGCAGCAGCAGCAAGCTGGCGTCGAGTTCCTTCGAGCCATAATATTGCGTGAAGCTGTTGAGTTCCTCGTCGAAGCCGCGCGCGCAGACATCGCGGAAAATGCGATGCCGCACCGAGCGCCAATGCGCGACCGGGCCGGGCAGATTGTGCATCTCGGCGCTCTTGATGGCGCGATCGAATGCCACCCAGGCCATGACCTTGGAATAAGTAAAGTGCTGGCGCTCGCCGCGCACTTCCCAGATGCCCTCATCGGGCTGGTCCCAGATCGTCTCGAGATGCTCGAGCAACGCGCATTCGAGATCCCAGCCGGCTTCGTGATGACCGAGACCGCCGGTACGCGCCTGATGCAGCGCATCCATCACCTCGCCGAAGATGTCGAGCTGAAGCTGGTGATAGGCCGCGTTGCCGATGCGCACCGGCTGCGACTTCTCGTAGCCGTCGAGCCACGGCACGGTCCATTCGCTGAGGCGTCGCTCGCCGCGGATGCCATACATGATCTGGATCTGGTTCGGCGAGCCGGCGGCGGCGCGCAGCAGCCAATCGCGCCACGCCCGCGCTTCGTCGTAATAGCCGGCGTTCATCAGCGCCAGCAGCGTCAGCGTCGCGTCGCGCAGCCAGCAGAAACGGTAATCCCAATTGCGCACGCCGCCGATCCATTCCGGGAGCGACGTCGTCGGCGCCGCCACCATGGCGCCGGTCGGCGCATAAGTGAGCGCCTTGAGCGTGATCAGCGAGCGCACCACGGCTTCGGTGTAGGGACCGTCGATCTGGTTCCTGGCCGACCAGTCCTGCCAGTAGCGTTCGGTGTGGGCCAGACTGGCGCCGACATCGAGCGCCGCGGGCAAGCCGTCATGCGACGGCGCGTAGGACAGGCTGAAATTGTAGCTCTGTCCTTCCTTCATGATGAAGTCGGCGCTGGTCTTGAAGTCCTTGTCGCGGAATGGTGCCGAAGAGCGCAGCACCACCATGTCGGGCCCGGCGATGGCGCGCAGCGTATTGCTGTCGATGCGAGTCACCCACGGCACCGTGGCGCCGTACCCGAAGCGCAAAATCAATTCGCCATGCAATTCGATATGGCCGCGCTCGCAAGTCAGCATGCGCATCAGGTGCGAATCGCCCTGCCGCGGCGGCATGAAATCGGTCAGCAGCGCCGTCCCGCTGTCGGTCTCGAAACGCGTTTCCAGGATCAGCGTGTTCGGCCGGTAGCGCCGCGTGATCCTCACATTGGGGTCGTTGCAGCCGATCAGCCAGCGGCCATTGTTGGGGGTGCCGAGCAGCGCCGCAAAGCACGCGTCGGAATCGAACCGCGGCCAGCACAGCCAGTCGATGGAGCCGTCGCGCCCCACGAGCGCGGCGCTGCCGAGATCGCCGATCAGGGCGTAATCTTCGATTCGCAAAGTCATACGTCCTCAAAGGTAATCAATGCGCCGCGGAATCCAAGACGTCGCTGAAATCGAGCACGACCTTGATGTCGTCGTCGCGCCGCTCGAAGGCCTCGCGCCAGCGCGACAGCGGCACGCGCCGCGTGATGAGGCGCGACAGCCAGGCCTGATCGGCTCGGGCAAGTGCGTTCGCCGCCGCCGCGTAGTGACGATGGTTGGCGTTGACCGAACCGAAGACGGTCTGGTTGTCGAGCACCATGGAGCGGTTGAAGCCGCCGACGTCGAAGGTGATCTCGTGGCCGGTGCCCGAGACGCCGGCGAGGCAGACGATGCCGGCCGCCGCCGCATTGCCCATGGTCTGCTCCACCACCGGCGCGGCGCCGGTGCATTCCATCACGATGTCGGGCGCGAGCGCAGCGAGATCGGGAAAGCCGCCGCTGTGATAGGTCGCGCCGAGATCGCGCGTCAGCGCCGGTTTCGCACCCTCGGTGTTGCGATCGTAGACATGCACGTCGAGCCCCTGCTGCACGCCGATCATCGCCGCCAGCAAGCCGATCGGCCCGGCCCCGGTGATCAACGCCGTGCGCGGCCGCCAAGCGGCGCCGCGATCGCCGATGCGCAGGCACTGTTCCCAAGCCTTGGCGACGACCGAAGTCGGCTCCATCAGCACGCCGAGATCGCCGAGCTTGGGATCGAGCTTGATGGCGAACTCCGGTTCGATGCGAAACTGGGCGCTGCCGTAGCCGTTGCGCGCCTTGATGCCGCGCTCGGTGTAGCGGCCGTTGCGGCACATGTCCCACTCGCCGGCGGCGCAGGCCGGACACGGCACGGGATCGGGACGGCGCACGATGCCGACGACGAGATCGCCGCGCTCGAGGTGCGAGCCGGCCGGCGCTTCCTCGACGCGGCCGAGCGACTCGTGTCCGATGATGAGACGCTGTTCGCCGGGCGGCGCGGAGCCGTAATCGCCGGCGATGATTTCGCGGTCGGTGCCGCAGATACCGAGCGCCAATGCGCGCACCAGCACGGCGCCGTCGCTCGCGGGCGGCGGCGGCACGTCTTCCAATGTGATCGACTGGGGCTTACCGGGCAGGACGGTGAATGCAAGCATCACGGGGGCCAATGCACTGATGATGATCGCCCCGCTTATATAAGCACGGAGCCCGCCGCGGGTTCCCGCGGCCGCAACACCGTCACCGCCTGGGTGCGGTTGTCGCGGAGAAAGCGCGTCAGCGGCTGATCGAGCACGCGGCGGCGACTTTGTGCAGCGTGGCGCAGCCACAGGCCGCCGCGGTCATCGACGACAATGAAGCCGGAGTGGAAGTAATCGAGGCCGGGCCGCCGCGACATGAAGCCGATGATATCGCCGGTCGCCAATTGTGATTTGTGCGCCAGCAGCGCCGCTGTCGGCAGCATGATCATCACCGAGCGCTGCGGCGGCAATCCCGGCTCCGAGTTGAGCCGCTTGGTCACCGCCTCGCTGCCCGGCAGCAGCACCGGCCGGCACACCTTGTTGGCGACATTGTCGCTGCACCAGTCGGCGAAATAATGGTGGCGCGCACGCCAGGTGACATCGCCGTCGCGGTAGCGGATCAGACGGAGTTGCGACTGGTACTCCGACACATCGCGCGCGCGCGCCGCCGCCAGAACAGTTTCAAGATAAGTGACGCAATCGAACACGTCGTCGCGCACCACGAAGTGTTCGCTCCGGCGCGGTCCGCCGATCAGCGTATAGGCGCGGTACGGCGAGCCGAGCAGCGCATGCGAGATGAAGCCGATACGCTGCGCCACCGCCGGCAACCTGGAAGCTTCGCCGATCAGCTTCGTGATCCGGGCATCGCGCACCGGGTTCGGCGTCAGCGCCAGCGCCGGCGCAAACCCGCTCGCCGCCGCGGCGCCGCCGGCCATCGCCGCCAGCAGCTTGCGCCGGGTGATGGCGGACTGCGTCATCGCCTGGCGCCGCTAATCACGGATGACGACCAGACGGTCGGTGCCGGATTCAGCCGCCCACAATTCGCCGGGCCGGCCGAGCATCTGGCGCACGTCGGAACGTTTGCGGTCGCTGGCGAAGCGCTCGAATTTTTCCGTTGCCGGGTCGAAGCGCAATATCGCATTCGAATTCCAGTCCGACAGCCAGACCTTGTCCTTGTCGTCGACGAACACGGCGTAAGCGCCGTTGTCGGCGTCCGGCATTTTCCAGACCCGCCACACCTTGTTGAGCGGATCGTAGCGCCCGACCTCGCCGGTCCTCCAGAAACTCACCCACAAGATGTTGCGGGAATCCGACCAGATGCGGCGCGGCCCGACGCCGGGACGCGGCGGCGCGACCACCAGCGCATCGCCGGACACCGTGTCGATCTTGGCGATGTGATCGCCGGCGAGCGAGGCGTACCAGACATCGCCGTTCGGCGTCGTGGTGATGCCGTAAGGGCCGACGCCCTTCGGCGCCTTCCACGCCTCGACCTTGCCAGTGGCCGGATCGACGCGGCCATAGACGCCGTTCTGTCCGGTGAACCAGAGAATGCCCTTGCGGTCGAAGGTCGCGGTGTTGAGGTTGGCGTTGGGAAATGCCGCCGGCAGCGGAAATGCCTTCACCGCCTTCGTCGCCGCGTCGTAGCGCACGATGGCGTTCAGCCCGCCGTCGGTGATCCAGGCGGCGCGGTCCGGCCCGACGATGACGCCATGCGGCGACGAGTCGGCGCCGAGCGGCACCTGCATCACCTTGCCGGTCTTCGGATCGAGAATGCCGAGCGCGCCCTGATGCTGCGCGGTGTACCAGACGAGGCCATCCGGAGCCGGGGCGACATCATGCGGATGCGCGCCCTTGGTGACGTCGAAATAGACGGGCTCCGCTGCCGGCGCCGGCCGCGCGGTCAGCGCCATCACTGCCACTGCCGCCACCACGAACACGTTCATGTGCGCTCTCCGGCTATTCGGCGGCCTGATCGCCCGGCCCGCCGGGCCTGTTCCAGCGCGCGGCCGCCGCATCGTCATCGGCCTTGGCTTCGACCCAGTGCTTCTCAGGACCAGTCTTGCCCGACGCCTTCTCGACCTGCTTCCAGAACGGCGCCCGGGTCTTGAGATAGTCCATCAGGAAATCGGCGGCGGCAAAAGCGGCGGCGCGATGCGACGACGCGGTAGCCACCATCATGATGTCCTCGCCCGGGATGATTCGGCCATGGCGATGAATGACGATCGCACCGATCAGCGGCCAGCGCCGCGCCGCCTCGGCAACGTGGCTCTCGATCTCGGCCTCCGCCATGCCGGGATAGTGCTCCAGGTTGAGCGCCGCGATCGGCTCGCCGTTCTCGTCGCCGCGGCAAATGCCGGTGAAAGTGACCAGCGCGCCGACATCGGTGCGGCCGCGCGTCAGCGCCGCCGTCTCGGCCGAGACGTCGAAGGGCTCGCGCTGGACTTTGACCGTGAGGGTGGCGGGCATCTGGCTATTTTAGTGCACCGCGCTCAATCCGTCATCCTGAGGTGCGAGTGGCCGACAGGCCGCGAGCCTCGAAGGATCGACGGCCACAAGAGGAGAGGCCCGGGCCGTCGTCCTTCGAGGGCCGCCTGCGGCGGCCACCTCAGGATGACGGGTTACCCCCCCGTCATGGGCGGGAAAAACGCGATTTCCTTGGCGCCGGCGATCGCGGCCTGCGGTTTGACGTGGCTGCGATCAATGGCGGCGCGGATGACCTTGGGGTTCTCGAAGGCGTAGCCGTATTCTTCGCCGCGGCCGGCGAGCCAGGTCATCAGCTCGCCGACGGTGGCGATGCCGGCGGGGACGTCGAGGTCCTCCTCGGGCTTGCCGATGCGTTCGCGCACCCAGGCGAAATAGCGGATCTTGATCGCCATTGTCATGATTTCCCGCGCATCGTTGTCCGAAAACCGGTTCCCACGTCGGGATGATGAGTTCAATCCTCGATCATGTGACGCAGCCCGGCCCGCAGATAGTCCCAGCCGGTGTAGAGCGTCAGGATCGCCGCCAGCCACAATAAAGTGATGCCGACTTCGATGGTGAAGGGCAGCACCTTCTCACCGGCCTCGCCGGCGATCAGAAACCCGATGGCAAAGAGCTGGGCGAAGGTCTTCCATTTGGCGAGCGTCGTCACCGGCACGCCGACGCGCAGTTCCGCGAGGAATTCGCGCAGACCCGAAACCAGCACCTCGCGGCACAAGATGATGATGGCGGCGAGCAGCGCCCAGCCGCGGATCGTGGTTCCGGCGGCGAGCATCAACAGTGACGACGCCACGAGCAGCTTGTCGGCGATCGGGTCGAGCATGCGGCCGAGCGAGGATTGCTGACCCCAGGCGCGCGCCAGATAGCCGTCGAAGAAATCCGTCACCGCGGCGGCGATGAACACCGCCAGCGCCACCCAGCGCAGCCACAATTCGCCGCCCATCAGGCTCTGCCAGAACAACAGGCCGACGACCACGGGCACCGCTGCGATGCGCGCGTAGGTCAGAATATTCGGCAGCGACAGCGGGTTCGCCGGCAGTCTGGTGGATTGGGTGGCATTCATCGGGGACAAGGAACACCGCGACCGCCATCAGGTCAACCGTCCGCCGCGATCATCTCGCATGCGGCCGCAAAAGAATTTTACCGCTACTGGATGGGGGCTTTCGGCAGGCGGGCGACGCCGGGCTCCATCACGAAAGTCTGATCTAGCGAATACCACTCGCCCTGCACGTCCGGCGCCGGCGCCGGCTCCTCGTGCCGGACGAAGTCGCCGATCAGCGCGCGGGTGACGCCGAACTGCACGTCGGTTTCCAGCCGCTCGTCGTCCGGCGTGTAGATCTGCGAAATGTGGGTCTTGAAGCCTTCCTTGAAGATGAGGAAGTGCAGATGCGCCGGCCGGTAATTGTGCCGCCCGGCATGGCGCAGCAGATCCCCGACCGGGCCGTCGATCGGGATCGGATAGCCGGCCGGCTTGACGCTGCGGAACGAGAATCGACCGTCGGCGTCGGTCGTGAATTTGCCGCGCAGGTTCATCTCGGCCTGATTCGGGTCCTGCTGCTCGTAGTAGCCCTCCGGCGAGGAATGCCAGACATCGACCTCGGCGCCGGCCACCGGCCGGCCTTGCGTATCCTTGACGGTCGCGGTGACGAACAGCACCGGTCCCGGCGTCGGCGACCGCACGATCGAGCCACCGTTTTCGGTGCGCGGCGAGTTCAGCCGCCAGAACGGCCCGAGCAAATTCGCCGTGGTTTCGGTCTGGCCGTTATTGCCGTTGTTGAGGAGACACACCAGCGCCGAGAAGCCGAGCGAGCCGCACATCAGCACCACTTCGTTGTGCGTGGCGTTGGTCATCTGTCCGAGCTTGGCGACGATCGCCGCGCCTTTGTGGAATTCCTCCTCGGTCAGATGCACCTCGCGGGCGAAGGCGTGCAGTTGCTTGACCAGCGCGGAGACGATTTCGCGCAGCCGCGGATCGTCGATCTTGCTGTAGGCCTCGAGCACGGCCGGCGTGACGTCGGCCTGCGATTTGATGATCATCGTTGGTTCTCTCCCTATCCCTCCGCCGTCATGGCCGGGCTTGTCCCGGCCATCCACGCCTTGGTCAAAGCGAAAGACGTGGATGCCCGGCACAAGGCCGGGCATGACGGAGATTGTTGTCGCCGCTACTTCGCCGGCGCCTTGTCGTGGAAGAACTCATATATCTTCCGCGCCATCTCCGCATTGATTCCCGGCACGTGCTGCAGGTCGGCGATGCTGGCCCGCCCAATGGCCTTGAGCGTGCCGAAGTGGCGCAGCAGCGCGCTCTTGCGGGTGGGCCCGATCCCTTCGATCTCCTGCAATCCGGCCTCGCGAATATCCTTCTTGCGCCGGGTGCGGTGCGAGCCGATGGCGAAGCGGTGGGCCTCGTCGCGCAGCCGCTCGACGAAATACAAGACCGGATCGCGCGGCGGCAGCTTGAACGGCGCTTTGCCGGGCATGAAGAAGGTTTCGCGCCCCGCTTCACGGTCGCGGCCTTTCGCGATCGACACCAGCGGCACATCGGTGACGCCCATCTCGGCCAGCGTCTCCTGCGCCGCGCGCAACTGCCCCTGCCCGCCGTCAATCAGCAGGAGATCGGGCCAGGGGGAATCCGTCTGAGCTTCGTCCTCGTCCCCACCGCTCGCCGCAGCTTCATTCCCTCCCCCCTTGAGGGGGAGGGTTAGGGAGGGGGGTCTTTCTAATTCGTGCGCGTCGTCATTATCCTCCTCCCGCTCGCCTTCGGCGAGCGACCTCCCCCTCAAGGGGGGAGGTAAAGAAGAAGCAGAAGAAGGCGATGCCGCCCGCGGATTCTCCGCCAGCAGCCGCTTGAAGCGCCGCTGCAACACCTCGCGCATCATCCCGAAGTCGTCGCCAGGCGTGATGTCGGTCGAGCGGATGTTGAACTTGCGATACTGGTTCTTGCGGAAGCCTTCCGGCCCCGCGACGATCATGCCGCCCACCGCATTGGTGCCGGCAATGTGGCTGTTGTCGTAGACCTCGATGCGCCGCGGCGGCTTCGAAAGGCCAAAGGCCTCGGTCAGCGCCGCAAACAACCGCTGCTGCGAAGCCGTGTCGGCAAGCTTGCGGCCCAGCGCCTCGCGCGCATTGGCCAGTGCATGCATCACCAGATCCTTGCGCTCGCCCCGCTGCGGCAGCGCCACTTCGACCTTGCGCTCGCTCTTGGCCGTCAGTGCCTCGGCGAGCAGCGCGCGCTCGTCGAATTCATGCGAGACGAGGATGAGGCGCGGCGCCGGCTTGTCGTCGTAGAACTGCGCGAGAAAAGCGCTGAGCACTTCGCCGGGGCCCAGTGCGCGATCGGCCTTCGGGAAATAAGCGCGGTTGCCCCAGTTCTGTCCGGTGCGGAAGAAGAAAACTTCAACGCAGGAATAGCCGCCATCCTGATGCACGGCGAAGACGTCGGCCTCCTCGATGGTGCGCGGATTGATGCCCTGCGTCGAGGTGATCGCCGACAGCGCCGCCAAGCGGTCGCGGTAGATCGCGGCGCGCTCGAAGTCGAGCGCCTGCGAGGCCTGATCCATCTCCGCCGCCAGTTCCTTCTGCACATTGCGGCTCTTGCCGTCGAGGAAGGCGTTGGCCTCGCGCACCAGTTCGGCATAGCCCTTGAAGTCGATCTCCTGCGTGCACGGGCCGGAGCAGCGCTTGATCTGATAAAGCAAACACGGCCGCGAGCGCGACTCGAAGAACGAGTCCGAGCAATTGCGCAGCAGGAAGGCGCGCTGCAGCGCGTTGATGGTGCGGTTGACCGCGCCGGCATTGGCGAACGGGCCGTAGTAGTGCCCCGGCCGCGTGCGCGCGCCGCGGTGCTTGAGGATCTGCGGCGCCCAGTGATCCGACGTGATCAGGATGTAGGGAAACGACTTGTCGTCACGCAGCAGCACGTTGAAGCGCGGGCGCAGGCGCTTGATGAGGTTCGCCTCGAGCAGCAGCGCCTCGGTCTCGGTCGCCGTGGAGACGAACTCCATCGACACCGTCGCCGCCACCATGCGGCCGATGCGCGCGTCATAGGCGACCGGCCGGGTATAATTGGCGACGCGCTTCTTGATGCTCTTGGCCTTGCCAACATAGAGCACGTCGCCCTTCGCATCGATCATGCGATAGACGCCCGGCCCCGCCGGCGCATGCTTGACGGCGCGCGCGATTGCCGCCCGGCCGTGGGCCAGCGTGCCGACATCGGCTTCGATGTCGCCCAGATCGAGCTCAGGCAGCGTCGGCGCGTCGTCGTCCTCGCGCAATTCGCTGGCCGGATCGATGTCTTTTCGGCTGCCGTTCATGACGGGAATATAGGCTGCGCCACGCCGTTGACCACCGCCCTACTCCGGCACGTCGGCATCCGGCGTCTTCCAGGCAAGGTGCTGGCCGCCGTCCACCGCGATCGTCACGCCGGTGACGCTGCGGGCGCCGGCGAGATAGACCACCGCGGCGGCGATCTCCTCCGGCGTCGGGCCGCGCCCGAGCGGCATCAGCGCCGCCTGCTCGGCGAACTGCTCGTTGTTCTGGCGCGGGCTCGGCAGCGTCGGCCCCGGCGCCACGGAGTTGACGCGCAGCGGCGCAAAGGCCTGCGCCAAAGTCGTGGTTGCATCGTGCAGCGCGGCTTTACTCAGGGCATAGGAGAAGAACTTCGGTGTCGGCCGCAGCACGCGCTGATCGACGATATTGACGATCGAGCATGATGCATCGCGCGACGCCTGCGCCGCGAAGGCCTGCGCCAGGAACAGCGGCGCCGTGAGGTTGACGGCGAGCGTGCGCTCGAACGCCTGGCGCGTCATGGTCGCGGCGTCGTCTTCGTCGAACAGGCTGGCATTGTTGACCAGCAGCGTCAGGGTGCCGAATTTGGCCGCCGCCGCTGGGATGATGTCGCCGACGACTTTGGCATTACCGAGATCGCCGATCACGACGGCGGCCTTGCCACCGTCGCGCCTGATCGACGCGGCAAGCGCGTCGGCTTCTTCACGCGAGTGGTTGGCATGAAGGACAACGGCATGACCCTGCTCCGACAAGGCCAGCGCGATGGCGCGGCCAATGCGGCGCGCCGCTCCAGTGATCAGCGCCGTGCGCGGGGTGTCTGCTGCTGGATGATCCACGGCTCGCTTCAACTCGTCATCGAAAGACTTTTAACCATACCGCATGCGCAGATGAAAACCGCCATGCACTTTCCCTTCATGTGCCGCCGTCGGCCAATTCGCATGGTAAACGCCGCGGAAAGCATAACGCGCAACCGTTCCTTAGGGATAACGCTGCGTCAGGGTTAGCGGGTAATAACCGCTTAACCGCCAAAGCGCGATAACTCGGCAACGAAAAATTGTCCAAACCGGCAGCCCCGATGCGGACATTTTAGCCAAGACCGCGGTGCGCGGAGCGCGAAAAGACGCGCGGATGCACTGCAGACAAGTCGCGTGAGTAGGTGGAGAGTAAGATGAAAAAGCAAATTCTGGCGTTGACCATGCTGGCAGTCGCTGCGGCGACCGGCGCCGCTTCCGCCGCCGATCTGCCGCGTGACTCGTATTATTCGCAACCCGCGGCCGGCTCCTATTACAACTGGGCCGGCTGGTACGCCGGCGCCATCGTCGGCTATCAGTGGGGCGACGTGCCCGGCACCAATACCAAGCCGAGCGGCGTCCTTGGCGGCCTCACCGGCGGCTACAACTGGCAGCAGGGCCAGTTCGTGTTCGGCGGCGAAACCGACCTCCAGATCTCCGGCGCCGACGACACCTTCGCGCCCTACAAGTTCTCCAACCCGTGGTTCGGCACCTTGCGCGGCCGCGTTGGCATGGCCTGGAACAACATCCTGTTCTACGGCACCGGCGGTATCGCCTATGGCGGCCTGAAGGGCGAAAGCGGCGCCCTCTCGGAATCCAAGACCCATGTCGGCTGGACCCTCGGCCTCGGCGTCGAACTCGGCCTCGCCCGGCAGTGGTCGGCCAAGATCGAGTATCTCTATGCCGATCTCGGCAACCGGACCTACTCGATCACCGGTGTCGGCAACGGCCTGGAATCGAACTTCATTCGCGTCGGCGTGAACTATCATTTCTAGCGACTGGGTGGATGCCCGCCTGCTCGCGATCGGGCCCCGGACCTCTGGTCCGGGGCCTTTTTCGTGGCGCCGCTAAGTCATCGTTGCGCCTGCGCAAGAGGCCTTTCTGTAAATCCTATATAAATTTTCGATCATCCAAGTATTCACTGAAGAGAAACATGGCTTAGACCGCCCGGAATTGCGGCCATAAAGTGACTTTTGGTTGTTTGTAACGTGTCATAGAACTCCGCATAACTTGTTGTTATCTGTGGCTTATTTGCACTAGACGTGACAACGAAAGCGAATACTGTGCGGCCAGGTTTTGTGGGGCTTCACGACGGAGAAGTTTGAGATGAAGCGTTTCGTTCTTGCCGCCGCTGCTTTGGCGGTTGTGTCCTCGATGACCGCGGCCAACGCTGCGGACCTGCCGCGCCGCGAGGCGATGCCGACCAAGGCGCCGGCCTATATTGCCCCGATCTACAACTGGTCCGGCTTCTATGCCGGTATCAACGGCGGCGGCGGCTGGGGCAATGCCTCGGTCAGCGGCCCGCTCTCGACCGGCGGCGACTTCGACACCTCGGGCGGCCTGATCGGCGGCACCCTCGGCTATAACTTTCAGATGAACCAGGTCGTGTTCGGTCTGGAAGGCGATGTCGACTGGAGCAACCTCAAGGGCGACGCCACCTGCGCCGTCGGCGTCT